>JALVDI010000374.1 GCA_027009115.1 Polyangiaceae bacterium
CGGCTCTGGCGCGCCACATCCCCCAGGCGCACGCCTCGCTCAAGGCAGGCAAGTGGGAAAAGAGCAAGTTCAAGGGCCGCGAGAAGTGGAACAAGACCCTCGGCATCTTCGGGCTCGGCAACATCGGCAGGATCGTCGCGGACCGCGCCCAGGGCCTGAAAATGAAGGTGATCGCCACCGACCCGGTGCTCTCGGACGAGGAGGCCAAGCATCTGGGGGTCGAGCGCGTGAGCTTCGAGGAGCTGCTCGAGCGATCCGACTTCATCTCGATCCACGCGCCGCTGGTGCCGAGCACGAAGCACGCCTTCGACGACGCCGCGTTTCGGAAGATGAAGCCCACGGCGCTGCTCGTGAACGCAGCTCGGGGCGGCATCGTCGACGAAGAGGCGCTCGCGAGAGCCCTGCGGGAAGGCCTCATCGCGGGGGCGGCGGTGGATGTGTTCGAACAGGAACCTCCCGCGCCCGACCACCCGCTGCTGCAGCTCGACCGCTGCGTGTGCACGCCGCACCTGGGCGCCTCGACCTACGAAGCTCAGGAACGGGTCGGTGTGCAGATCGCCCACCAGGTGGTCGCGTTCCTCAAACACGGCACCGTGGACAACGGGGTCAACGTCCCGTCCTTGCCCGGGGAGGCCGCCAAGCGCCTCGGCCCCCAGCTGGAGGTCGCGCGGCGCCTCGGTCGGCTCCTCGCGCAGCTCAGTCACCAGCCGCGGGAGATCCGGGTCACCGCCTCCGGCGAGCTCGCGGACCTCGTCTCGCCGCTGGCGCAAGAGACGCTGGCCGGCTTCCTGGAGAAGCTCTCGGGCGAGCCCGTTTCGCCGCTGAGCGCACCCTACGAAGCGCGCGAGCGTGAGATCGTGCTCACGGAGGTCGCCGACCCGAAGGAGCCGCTGCCGATCCTCCGCGTGACGGTGAACGACGCCGACGGCATCCATACGGCGACCGGTCGGCGCAGCCGCGGCGGGGGGCTACGGCTCGTGGGGCTCGAAGGCTACGAGATGGACGCCGTGCTGGAGGGCCCAGTGCTCATCATTCGCAACGAAGACAAGCCCGGCGTCATCGGAGCGATCGGTTCGGCCCTCGGGGAGGCCGGTGTGAACGTGTCCCGGCTGCAAGTCGGCCTGGATGACGAGACGGGCAAGGCCCTCGCGGTCTGGAACCTCGACGGCGAGGTGAACGACGCGGTCCTCGGGAAGCTCCGCGGGCTCAACGAACACGTCCGCTCCGTCGACTACGTCGTGATCTGAGTCCGATGCCCCCGTCCCCCACCCTCCCGCTGGCTCCCCCGAGCGGGATGGACGACCATCTTCCGGACGAGACCCGCGCCCGGGCCTCGGTGGTGGCGCGCGTGCTCGATCTCTTTGGGCGCTTCGGCTACGAGCGCGTCATCACCCCTGCCTTCGAGCACGCCGATGTGCTCGAGCGCGGCCTCGAGATCGACCGACGCGACCTGCTGCGCTTCGTAGAACCCGAAAGCGGTGAGGTGGCGCTCCTACGACCGGACATCACGCCGCAGATCGCTCGCATCATCGCCACCCGCCTCCGCGACCGGCCCGCGCCCTGGCGCCTGAGCTACCACGGCACGGTGCTCCGGCAGCGGCAGCGCACCGGTCGGGCCCGGACCGCCCGACAGCGCACCCAGCTCGGCGTCGAGCATGTGGGCACCGCCAGCCGGGAGGCCGACGCCGAGGTCATCGAGCTGGCGATCGAGGCCTGTCGTATTGCGGGCCTCGACCGCTTCCGCATAGAGCTCGGCCACGTGGGCGTCCCTCGCGCGGCCCTGAGCGGGTTGCCCGAGCCCATTCGGAGCGCCGCGGCCGACGCCCTCGCCCGCAAGGACGTCGCGGAGCTCGAGGGGCGCCTCGACGTCGCGGGCCTCGACGGTGAGCCGCGCCGAGTCCTGCTGGCCCTCGCCGAGCTTTACGGGGAGCCAGACGTCGTCCATCGCGCCCGGCGGGTCCTGACGGACGCGGGCTCCCGGGCGGCTCTCGACGAAATCGAAGCGGTCCACGACACGCTCGGCGAACGAGGCCACGGGGAGCGGCTCCAGGTGGACCTCGGCGACCTGCGCGGGCACGCCTACTACACGGGAGTGAGCTTCTCGGTCCTGGCAGAGGGACCCGGCGAGCCCTTGGGCGCTGGCGGCCGCTACGATCGGCTGCTGGGACGCTTTGGTATGCCGGCGCCCGCGACCGGCTTCGCGCTCGACCTCGAGCACCTCATCTGGGCGCTCCAACACGCCTCCACCGGCTGGGAACCCAGGCCACCGCCGCGGGTGGTGGCGGTCGACGTGCGCGCGCCGATCCTCGACACCCTCCGCACCGGCGGCGTTCAGGTCGCGACCCTTCCCGAAGCCGACGCGCAGGAGGCGCTCGCCTTCGCCCGCGCCTGGCGCTACGATGCCGTGCTCGTCGCCGGAGGGTTCGAACGCGTCTCGGACGGCGCTCGGCTTCAGAGCCCTCTGCCAGCCGACGGCGAACTCATCGCGCTGACGCGGTGGTTGCGACACGAGGAGTAAGCATGCCGGCAGCAGTGGTCGTCGGGGCACAGTGGGGCGACGAAGGCAAGGGGAAGATCGTCGATCTCCTCGCGCCGCACGCGGACCTCGTGGTGCGCTACGCCGGCGGTGCCAACGCGGGACACACCCTGGTGGTCGCCGGCGACACGCTCGTGCTGCACCTCGTCCCCAGCGGCATCTTGCATCCCGGCAAGCGGTGCATCGTCGGGCAGGGC
>JALVDI010000375.1 GCA_027009115.1 Polyangiaceae bacterium
CCAGGGATTGCGGCCCTTGACCGAGCGCGGAGACGGGTGCGGTACCGCGGAAGGCTCCCCACGCCGGAAGCACCAACGCGCGTCGCCTGGAGGCCCGCGTCCGGCGCACCCTGCGCGTGAGCGGCCCTTCTCTCGCAAGCCGCGGGGCGCGTCAGTGCCCCTTTTCTCGATCGACGCCCGGATACGTGGGGTCCCCCGGCTCGTGGCGGGGATTCGCCGACAGGTACGTCCCGTCGCGGCCCGGCAGACCCAGAAGCGTCTCCTTGTCGTAGATGAAGTGGGCGCGCTTGGTCGATGGCGGCATGTGCAACCCCGTATCCATCCGAATCGCATCGCAGGGGCAAGCCTCGACGCAATAGCCACAGAAGATGCATCGTAGCTCGTCGATGACGAACACGGCCGGGTAGCGCTCGTAGCCGTGGCGGGGATCGCCCTCCTCGTACTCAGCGGGCTCGATGTAAATGCACTGCGCCGGACAGGCTGTGCTGCAGCAGAGGCAGGCCACGCAGCGGGGCGAGCCATCCGCGCGCTGCGTCAGTCGATGGATCCCACGGAACCGCTGCGGGTAGACCCGCTTCTCCTCCGGGTAGCGGATGGTCGCGATCTCCGAGCGCTCCTCCCCCCCGAAGGTGTTCTTGAAAAAGCGCCCCATCGTGAAGACCAGCCCCTTGGCGATCTCAGCCACGTAGGCCTGCTCGCGGAGCGTGCGTTTGGACTTCGTGATGACTTTGACGGTCGCGGCCATGGAATCAGTTCCAGAGTAGGACGAGGATGCCCGTCGCGAGGATGTTCAGCAGGGAGAGCGGCAGCAGGCCCTTCCAACACAACGCCATGATCTGATCGTAGCGGAAGCGGGGCAGCGTCCAGCGGATCATCAGCTGCAACCACACGATCACGATGACCTTCAGCAGGAAAAACACCACCTGAATCGCGATCACCGCCCAGTGCTCGATGAGGAATACGTCGCCGATGGTCCAATGCGTCAGCGGCACCGAGAGCTCCCAACTCCCCGGGAGATCGAAGCCGTACTCGTAGAGGAACGGGACGTCCCAGCCACCGAAGAAGAGCACCGTCGCCAGAGCCGCGAGCAGTACGACCTCGACGAATTCGCCGGTGAAGAACATGCCGAACTTCATGCCGGAGTATTCCGTCAGGTAACCGCCGACAAGCTCGCTCTCGCCCTCGGGGACGTCGAAGGGGATGCGCTTGGTCTCCGCGACCGCCGCGAAGGAGAAGAGCACCGCCGCGAGCGTCAGGGGCGGGATGCCGATCCCCCACCATCCGTGCTCAAACTGCCAGGCCGCGATCTCTTCGAGGCGCAAGGAGTCGTAGATCATGAAGCACGGCACCACCGTCAGCCCCAGAACCACCTCGTAGCTCACCATCTGGCTGGCCGCGCGAAGCCCACCGAGCAGGGAGTACTTGTTGTCGGAGCCGTAGCCGCCGATGGCTGCGCCGATGACGCCCGTGCCTCCCACCGCGAAGATGAACAGGATGCCGATGTTCAAGCTCGCGATCTGCATGGGGATGCTGGGGCCCGTGACCGCCACGCCCTGGGCGGCGGCCGTCGCAACCCAGCGCTCCCATGCCTCGCCCGAAAGGGTAGGCGCTCCGTCCACGGCCTCCCACGCGATGCCGTGATGGACGAGATCGGTGAGGTGGTCCCAGTGGAGGTCCGCGGCGAAGGGGATGACGGCGAACGAAGCGATGGCCGGAACGACGGTGAGGATTGGCGCGAGAGCGAAGAGGAAACGGTCCGCCCGCGGCGGGATGAAGTCCTCCTTCCAGATCATCTTCATCGCGTCGGCGGCGGGGTGCAGCATGCCGAGCAAGCGCAGGTTGCCGCCGTTGTCGACGATGCCGCGGTGGACCTTGTAACCGAGGGCCGAGAGCACCCCGAGGCCGGCGAAAGCGAGCACGCCCCAGTAGAGGCTCTCGGCGCTCTGCCCGGCCACGGACTCGAGCCCAAACAGCCCCATGACCGCGAGCAGCGCGATGCAGGCGCCCGCCAGCGCGAAGCCTGCGACGAGGCCCATCTGGAGCGGGCGCAGGCTCCACGCCATCAAGTCCACGAGCCCGCGCGGCAACGGGATGTTCGCGCGACGCGGCCCGAGCCGGTCCTGAATCATCGCGCTCTGCCGACGCTCCGCCCAGACGAGGACCGGAGCGAACGCGCCGACCACGACGAGCAGAACGAAGAGGATCTTCAAGATCGCAGCGAAGGTGAGCTCCCAAGTTCCCATCGTGACCTCAGACCGGCGCCGCAGCCGAAGCCGCCGGCTTGGCGTTCATGTGGTTGCGCACCTCGGAGGTGCGCCCGTAACGCAAATTCAGGCCGAGTCCGGCGGCGACATGCACGAGGGTCTGCCAGGCCGGCAGCACCCCATTGGGCGCCGGGACGGCCCGCTCGAACTCCTGGCTAATGCCCTTGGCGTTGGTGAAGCTACCGGACTGCTCGGCCCAGCTCGCGGCCGGAATCAACAACGATGCGAGCTCGGGGAGCGTGCCCTCGTTCGCGCTCAGACAGATGAATGCGTCGAGCTGAGCGAGGGGCGCCAAGCTCTCGGCGCGTTCGCCACACCACGGCCCCAGGGCGATCACGGCGCGAACCTCGCCGGCCAGGACATCGCTGACGAGGTCCTCGACCGACTCCTCGATCGTGCGCCCCGCCGCCGCGTGAGCCCCTGCCCGGTTCGGGTTCGGATCGGCGTGCCTGAGGATCTCGTCGCCTTCCCAACCCTCGAGCTTCGCGTCGCGGGCCGCGAGGTAGAGCTTGTCGGTCCCGAGCTCTTCGGCCAGGCGAGCAAGCACGAAGTTGTCCTCGTTGGAATGGAGCGCGCTCAGCACCACGCCGATCTTGCCGTGGTCCACGCCGCGCAACGCCGCCACCGCCGCATCGACGGCCTCTTCGACGAGAAGGAGCTCCGCCTCGTCGCCGCGGCCGCGCACGGGGGTGAGCACCCTCCCCTCGTGCAGCTCCTTGTAGCTCATCATCCCGTCGTCGCACATCCAGTATTGGTTGCAGGCCTCGTTGTCCCGGGGGCGGAGCCGGTAAACCTTGCCGTTGCGGGGATCGAAGTCGACGTGGGTCGTGCAGCCGGTCGCGCATCCGGAGCAGACCCCCGGCACCGTCTTGAGGAACCAGACCCGCGCCTTGAAGCGAAAGTCTCGGCTCGTGAGCGCGCCGACGGGACAGACGTGCTCGGTCATCAAGGTGTACTTGTGGTCGAGCTGGCGGCCGGGCGCCAGGACGATCTCATTTCGGTTCCCGCGCTCGCGCATGTCGAGCACATGGTCACGCGCCACCTCGTCGCAAAAGCGGATGCAGCGCGTGCACATGATGCAGCGCTCCGCGTCGTACACGATGGTCGGTCCAAAGCGCACGGCCTTCGGCTTGTGAACCGGCTCGGTGCGCTTGCGCTTGAGAGTGTGCTGGTGCTCCTCGTAGTAATCTTGGAGCTTGCACTCCCCGGCCTGATCGCAAATGGGGCAGTCGACGGGATGGTTGAGGAGCAGGAACTCCTGCACGTGCGCGTGCGCCTGCTCCACCTCCTCGCCCACCGAGTCGACCTCCATGCCTTCGGCGGCAGCGATCTGACAGGCAGGCTGGAGCTTTGGCTTCGTGCCCGGGACGTACTTCTGCTTCGCCTCGTCCCAGACGAGCACGGGCAAGGCCATTTGCCGGCCCGACTTGATGTGCACCAGGCACATGCGGCAGTTGGCCGCGACGCTCAGCCCGGGGTGCCAGCAGTAGTGTGGGATCTCGACACCGGCGCGCCAGGCCGCACGGATGATCGTGTCGCCGGGCTCGAAAGGGATGTCCTGGCCGTTCAGCTTGAAAGTGGGCATCGAAGGCTCTCGGAAAGGAAGAAGCTCAGCGGTCGCACTCGCCGCCGATCATGTTCACGGAACCGAAGGTCGGGACGATATCGGCGACCATGTCACCGAGGAGCATGTCCCGGGCCGCCTGCAAGTTGTACCAGCAGGGCGGGCGTACCCGGACGCGGTACGGCGTCCCGCTCCCATCGCTGACGAGGTAGAAGCCCAGCTCGCCATTCCCGCCTTCGGTGAAGGAGTAGACCGCACCCTTCGGGCAGCGCAGCCCCTCCATGACCAGCTTGAAGTGGGCGATGGTCGCTTCGATGGTCGTGTAGACCTCGCGCTTGGGAGGCAGCACGATACGCGGATCGTCGACGACGATCGGCCCGTCGTCGGGCATCTGCTCGAGGGCCTGGCGGATGATCCGCAAGGACTGCCGGATCTCCTCCATGCGCACCATGAAGCGGTCCCAATTGTCGCCGTCCTGGCCGACCGGCACCTCGAAGTCGAAGCGGTCATAGACCATATAGGGATGGTCCTTGCGGACGTCGTAGGCGACGCCCGTCGAACGCAGGACCGGCCCGGTCACGCCCAGGGCGAGGGCGCGTTCCTTCTCGAGGACCCCGACGCCCTGCATGCGGTCGAGGAAGATGCGGTTGCCGAGCAAGAGCCGTTCGGACTCCATCACCACCTTCTCGACCTCAGGGAGGATGGCGCGGACGTCGTCTTTGAAACCGTCCGTCGGCGGCGCCGCCATGCCGCCGATGCGCCCGAAGCTGTGGGTCATGCGGGCGCCCGTCTCCTTCTCGAGGATGTCCCAGATCCAGTCGCGGACCTTCAGCAGCCACAGGAAGGGCGTGAACGCTCCGAGCTCCATGGCCGCCGCGCCATTGCAGGTGAAGTGGTCCGTGATGCGCGCGAGCTCGCCCAAGATGACGCGGTAGTACTGGCACCGTTCGGGCACCTCGATGCCCAAGAGCTTCTCGGCCGCGAGAGCGAAGCCCACGTTGTTGAGCATCGGCGAGACGTAGTTCAGCCGGTCGGTGTAGGGGAAGACCTGCCCCCAGGTGCCGCGCTCACAGCTCTTCTCGAAGCCGCGATGGAGGTAGCCCGGCTGCACATCGACGTTCATCACGGTCTCCCCGTCGAGATCGAGGACCAACCGGATGGTGCCGTGCATGGCGGGGTGCGAGGGCCCCATGTTGAGCCGCATCGGATCGGCGGGCAGTTCGAGGGCCTCGTCGTCACATTCGAGGATGTCGTCGGCGGGTTCCATCGCTTACCTCAGCTCGCGTTCTCGGAGGGTTCGTCGGCCGCGGGTTCTTGCGCGACACGGGCTGCCGCAGCCTCGGCGATCTCCGAATCGGAGAGGGTCCGGCGCACCCCGGTCTGCACCGCGATGGAGGGCGAGACGGGCTCGGCGTGCCCCGCCAGTCGCTCCTCCCAGTCGATCCGCGTGAAGGGCTGACCCTCCTCGATGCCGAAGGGCGGCAGCTTGGTCACGTTCTCCACATCACGGTACTCGACCAAGGGTTGGGCCCGATCGATGGGGTAGTCCTTGCGGAGCGGGTGCCCCTCGAACTCTTCGTACAGCAGGATCCGTCGCATGTCCTTGTGCCCGTCGAAGCGGATGCCGAACATGTCCCAGATCTCGCGCTCGGCCCAGTTGGCTCCCGCCCAGACGGTCGTGAGGGTCTTGGGCTGCTCCCCGTCACGAACCTTGGTCTTCACGCGGATCCGGTGGCGCTTCTCGGTCGAGCGCACGTAGAGCACGAGGTCGAAGCGCGGCTGGCCCTCGCGCTCCCGCAAGGGCCAATCGACGGCCGTGAGATCGCCGAAGTGGTCCATCGCGCACGCCGGGTCGTCCCGCAGGAAGGTCGCCACCTCGACCCAATCCTTCGGGGCGATGGTGACCTCTTCGTCGCCCCGAAAGGCGCTCTTGGCCAAGATACGGTCGCCGAACTGCGACTCGAGGCGAGCGACTACCTTCGCGCTCACGACTGCACCTTTCCGCCACGCGCGGCGCGGCGCTTGGCCAGTTCGGGGACCTCCCGCGGGGGCACCGTCACCGGCTCCCGGTTGCCCTTCTGGATCTTCTCCATGAGCAGCATCAAGGCGTCGAGGACCGCCTCGGGGCGCGGCGGACACCCGGGGATGTAGACGTCGACGGGGATGATCTTGTCGCAGCCGGGGATGGTCGTGTAGTTGTCGTAGAAGCCGCCGCAGGAAGCGCAGGTGCCGAAGGCAACCACCCACTTGGGTTCGGTCATCTGCTCGTAGATGCGCTTGAGCACGGGCCCCTGCCGCTGGCTGATGGTGCCGACCACCCAGAGCACGTCCGACTGCCGCGGGCTGAAGCGCGGCGCCTCGGCTCCGAAACGCGCGATGTCGTAGCGAGGAGCGGCCGTCGCCATGAACTCCATGCCGCAGCAGGCGGTGGCGAAAGGGTACTGGAAGAGCGAATACTTGCGCGCCCACGCGAGGAGCGCCTCGAACTTGGTCGTGAAGAAGCCGTCGCTCTGGCTCCCCCCGAGGACCTTGAGTTCACCCATGGTTCGATTCTCCAGAGTTCAGGTTTCCCATTCGAGGGCGCCCTTTTTCCAGGCGTAGACCAGAGTCACCGCCAGGATCGTGAGGAAGCCGAGCATCTCCACGAAGCCGAACCAGCCGAGCTCGCGAAACATGCTCCCCCACGGGTAGAGGAAGACCGCTTCGATGTCGAAGACCACGAAGAGGATGGCGGTCAGGTAGAACTTGACACTGAGCCGGAGGTGCGAGGCGCCCGTGGTGTTCGACCCGCTCTCATAGGGAAGCAGCTTCTCGGGGGTGGGCTTCTTGGGCCCAAGGACCGAGGTCAGGGTGAACATCAGGATCGCGACCAACGCGGCCACGGCCAGCAACAGGAAGACCGGCAGGTAAACGGATAGCATCGAGCAGCGAAGCTCCCTGGTCTCGGGGCGGTCCGATGAGGGGAGAGACCCTCAAAAGCCCCGTGTTCTCGACCGCTTCTAGCGTCGGCCGTGCCCCCTGTCAACGAGCACGAGGTTGCCCCTCGGAGCCCCCCTGGCGCCGGGGTGGTCGCAGCGGCCGGTCCACGACCGGTCTCCGGAGCACGGTGGCTCCCGAGCGGAGGATATGCGACAACGGCCCGCCATGCTCCGCCGACTGTCGCTGATCTCCGCCAGCCTGGCGCTCACCGCCACCGCTCGAGCCGACGCCACCGGCGAGGAGGCCGCCCCCGTCGACGGCCTGCTCCGCTCCATCGACGCCTTCTTCGGCCAGTGGATCGTCAGCCCGCTCGAGAGCGTGCTCTTCTACGACCTCTGGTTTTGGGACAACGGGCAAGAGAACGACACCAAGCTGCCGGTGATCGTCGCCTGGTTGGTCGTGGGGGCCGTCTTCTTCACGTTCCGCTACCGCTTCCCGAACGTCCGAGCCCTCGGGCACGCGCTCCGCGTCACCCGCGGCGACTTCGACAGCGACGACGACCCCGGCGAAGTGAGCCATTTCCAGGCGCTGGCCTCGGCGCTCTCCGCGACGGTCGGCCTGGGCAACATCGCGGGGGTGGCCGTCGCGGTTCAGATGGGGGGACCGGGGGCCGTCTTCTGGATGGTCGTCGCGGCCTTCTTCGGCATGTGCTCCAAGTTCAGCGAGTGCACCCTGGGGCAGGTCTATCGGGAGGTCGACGCCAAGGGCCACGTCTCCGGCGGACCGATGCGGTACCTCAGCCGCGGTCTGGCCGAGATGGGCTTCGCGCGGTTGGGCCGAGCGCTCGCGATCCTCTTTGCCATCATGTGCGTCGGCGGCAGCCTCGGTGGCGGGAACATGTTCCAGGCGAACCAGAGCTACGCCCAGGTCGCCGGAGTCCTGCCCATCTTCGAGGGCGGTGGCGGCAAGGTCGTCTACGGCCTCTTCCTCGCCTGCCTGGTTGGCGCCGTCATCATCGGCGGCATCAAGCGGATCGGGATGGTCGCTGGCTACATCGTGCCGGTGATGTGCGGCGTCTACCTCGTCGGCGGCCTCATCGTGCTGGGAGCGCACGCCGGCGACCTCGGCGCGGCCTTCGCCAAGATCGTCACCGAGGCGTTCGCCCCCACGGCCGTGGGCGGGGGGGCCGTGGGCGTCCTCATGATCGGCTTCCAGCGCGCCGCCTTCTCGAACGAAGCGGGGGTGGGGAGCGCCTCCATCGCCCACTCCGCCGCGGCGACCGACGAACCGGTACGGGAAGGGATCGTCGCGCTCCTCGAACCCTTCATCGACACGATCCTCGTGTGCACGATGACGGGTCTGGTCGTGGTCATCACCGGAGCCTACGCGAGCGGCGACGAAGGCGTCGCGATGACCTCGAGCGCCTTCGACACAGTCATCCCCGGCTTCCGGTACGTGCTGAGCTTCGCGGTGTTCATGTTCGCCTTCTCCACGATGATCTCCTGGAGCTACTACGGCGAGCGCTGCTGGACGTACCTCTTCGGTCCCCGCGCGTCCCTCGCGTACAAGCTCCTCTTTCTCTGCTTCGTCGTGCTCGGCGCGGTCCTCGAGCTCGGCAACGTCATCGGGTTCAGCGACCTGATGATCCTCGGGATGGCCTTCCCGAACATCCTGGGCATGTACTTCCTCTCGGGGAAGGTGAAGACCCTCTTTGAGGACTACTGGGCGCGGCTCAAGAGCGGGCAGATGGCGCCGACCCGGAGCCGAGAGACCGCTTGACGGCCCCCATCGGGCCGGCCGATCATCCCTGCACCCCGAATGAAAGAGGGTTCCCCCAGCACCTCCACCCATGAGCCCCATCCAACGGTAGGAGAGGTTCTCTGCCCTCACTGCTCGGAGGTTCACCCCATCGGCTGGTCGCACTGCCCCAACACCGGCAAGGCTCTCGCCGTGGGCCCCGCGCTGATCGGCCGCACGATCGCGCGACGCTACAAGATCCTCGGCGTGCTGGGAAAAGGCGGCATGGGCGCCGTCTACGAAGCCCAGCACCTCACGATCGGGCGCCGCGTGGCCCTCAAGCGGCTCCACCCGGAGCTGGCCGTGGACGCCAACGCCGTCCACCGCTTCCAACGCGAAGCGCGCGCCGCGGGCACGACCGGCCATGAGAACATCGTGGACGTCCTCGACCTCGGCTTCGCCGAAGACGGGGCTCCCTACCTCGTCATGGAGCTCCTCGAGGGCGAGAGCCTGGCCCAACGGCTGCGCCGCCAGACGAAGCTGAGCGCCGAGCGCGCAGCGGCCATCGCTGGGCAAGTGCTCGCCGCGCTCGAGGCGGTGCACGCACGCGGCGTGATCCACCGCGACCTCAAGCCCGACAACGTCTTTCTCACGCGGCGCGGCGGCCGCCGCGACTTTGTGAAAGTCCTCGACTTCGGCGTCTCGAAGGTCGCAGCCACCCCTGAGGCGACGAAGCTCACCCGCACGGGCATGATGGTCGGCACGCCGCACTACATGTCCCCCGAGCAAGCCCGAGGCATGCCGGACCTCGACCACCGCGTGGACCTCTATGCGGTCGGCGTCATCCTCTACGAGTGTCTGAGCGGCCAGCTGCCTTTTCGCGGCGACAACTACCACGCGCTGCTGCAGGCCATCCTCGCCGGCGACGCGCCCCCGCTCCATACGCTGGTACCGGCCCTTCCCCACGCGCTCGTGGCCCTCGTCCACCGCGCCCTCGCGCGGGATCGAGAGGAGCGCTTCGAGAGCGCGCGCGCCATGTGGGCTGCCTTGGTCCCCTTTGGCGCCCTGCCTCCTCCGCGCGTCGACGACGGCGTCGCCTCCGAGGTACCCTCCGCCCTGAGCGAGATGCCCACGGCCCAGGCCGACCCGCGGAGCCTCGCGCCCCAGCTCGCTGCGTCGCAGCGCACACCCAGCTCCGAGGCGCTGACCGACGTCCCCTCGGCTAGGCGGGAGCCCACCCCCGTCTACGTCCCTCTGCCGCTGGCGGACCACCCGCGAGCCTTCGCCATCGCGAGCAAGGACTGGCGTGACGACCGAGTCCCGCCGCTCGCCGTGCCCCAGAGACGGCGCGGGACCGAACCGGATGGGTCCGGAGCTCTCTCCGTGGCCCTTCGGAGACCGATGCCCCCAACCTGCGCCCCCACCAACAAAGGCGCCGGCGAGATCAAGGGTGCCTTCCTGCTGGCGGCGCGGCGGGACCTCGGCGTGCGGCATGGCGCGCGGGCCGACGAGCCCTTCGAGGCCCTCCCACCGCAGCATCGCGAGCCCCTGAGCGGGGTGATCCTGCCCGTCTCG
>JALVDI010000376.1 GCA_027009115.1 Polyangiaceae bacterium
GAACAGCTCCGCGAGCTGATGGCCGCCCTCCGGGAATTCGAGCTCGACGAGCTGGAGATCCGGTCGGGTGACGAGCGGATCACCCTTCGGCGTGGAGGCGCCTCGGCGACGGCCGTCGCCAGCATGACGCCGATGGTGGCTCACGTCCCGTCGATGCCACCGCCGCCCGCGACGCCGACCGGCGCCGCGTCGCCGGCCTCTCCCGAAGAGGAGGAAGAAGAAGGCGTGGTCTACATCACCTCGCCCTTCGTCGGAACCTTCTACCGCGCACCGAACCCGAACGCGGATCCCTTTGTACAGAAGGGCGGGTCGTTCACGAAGGGTCAGACGCTCTGCATCGTCGAGGCGATGAAACTCATGAACGAGATCGAAGCCGAGTTCGATGGGACGGTCCTCGACGTCCTCGTCGAGAACGGCAAGCCCGTCGAGTACGGCGACCGCCTCTTCAAGGTCCGCAAGGCCTGAGGCCCCCGTGTTCCGGAAGATTCTCATCGCCAATCGGGGCGAGATCGCCGTCCGCGTCATCCGCGCGTGCAAAGAGCTCGGCATCGGCTCCGTCGCGGTCCACTCCGAAGCCGACGACGACGCGCTGCACGTCCGACTCGCCGACGAGGCCGTGCGCATCGGCCCGCCCCCGTCGGCACAGAGCTACCTCAACGTGCCGGCACTCATCGCCGCCGCGGAGATCACCGGCGCCGACGCCGTACACCCGGGCTATGGCTTCCTGAGCGAAAACGCCGACTTCGCCGATATCTGCAAAGCCTGCGGCTTGACCTTCATCGGGCCCACCCCCGAGAACATGGCGCAGTGGGGCGACAAGGTGAGCGCCCGCGCCCTCGCCCGGCGCCTCGGCCTCCCCCTGATGGAAGGCTCCGCGGTCCTGCGCGACGCAGACCACGCCGCGGCCGAAGCCGAGCGAGTCGGGCTCCCGGTGATGCTCAAGGCCTCCGGCGGCGGGGGCGGCCGCGGCATGAAGATCATCCGCAGCGCCGAGGCCATGCGCCAGGCGTTCCCCCAGGCGCGCTCGGAAGCCCTCGCGGGCTTCGACAACGGCGACCTCTACTGCGAACGCTTCGTCGAGCGGCCGCGCCACATCGAGTTCCAGGTGCTCTGCGACGGTCGGGGCAAGGTGTGGGTCCTCGGCGAACGCGAGTGCTCCATCCAGCGGCGTCACCAGAAGCTCGTCGAGGAAGCGCCGTCCATCGCGGTCTCCGAAGAGCTCCGGGGCGACATGGTCCAGACCATCACCCGAGCCATGCGCGAGAGCGGCTATGTCTCGGCGGGCACCCTTGAGTTCCTCATGGACGAAAAAGGCGAGCTCGCGTTCATGGAGATGAACACGCGCATCCAGGTGGAGCACCCCGTCACCGAGATCGTCACGGGCGTGGACCTCATCATGGAGCAGATCCGCATCGCCGCCGGCGAGACCTCGGAGCTGCCCGACGTACTCCCCCTGCACGGCCATGCCATCGAAGTCCGAGTGAACGCCGAGGACCCCGAAACGCACGCGCCCTGGCCCGGCCTCATCACCGAGTACGTCCCTCCGGGGGGCGGTGGAATCCGGGTCGACAGCGGGGTCTACGGGGGCTTCCGGGTGCCCTCCTGCTACGACAGCCTGCTGGCGAAGGTCATCGGCTTTGGCCGCTCCCGCGCCGAGGCGATCCGCCGGCTGCGCCGCGCCCTCGACGAGACAGTCATCGGTGGCATCCGGACGAACATCCCGCTGCATCGCCGTATCCTGGACCACCCGGACTTCCGGGACGGCAACCTCTCGACCCGCTTCCTCGAGGAGATGTAACCCCTCGGCGCTCCCTGGGTGAGAAGGCCTCGGAGGTCCGCTACGATGGCGCCATGCGTCCTGGTCCACCCGCTCTGCTCGCGTGCCTCGTCGCGTGCGGCGCCAGTCCTTCCCCCGACGTCACCGACGCCGCGACCGACGGATCGCGGGACGCCCGGCCGGACGCCCCGGCCGATGGTGCACGCGACGGAGCGACCGACGGATCGGTCGACGGCTCCTTCGACGCGGACGCGACGGACGCCGCGGCCGACGCCGGCCCCCCACCCCGAGACGACCGCTTCCCCTGGAGCGAACACGAAGTTCCCGTACCCACGATCGATTGCGCGGCGGCCGACGCCCGTCACATCCGCTCCCTCGACGACCTGACGGCGCTCGACGATCCCGCCGCCCGCATCTTCTGCGTGCACCCTGGCGACTACCGCGCGGCAGGCGTTCTGGAGCTTACGGCCTCCGGTAGCGAAACGGCGCCGCGGATGCTGGTTCTCTACGACCCCGAGCGCGCGGGCGAGTCCACCCACCCGGTTCGCCTGGACGTCGACCGCCGCGCGACCTTCGCCGGTTTCCGGATCCAGGGCGCTCGCTACTGGATCCTCGAACGCCTGGCGTTCGACCTGGAGTTCGCCAGGACGAACACCCTCGTCGACGGCGCCGGACACAACGTGGTCGACCGGGCCCTGATCGAACACTACGGAGGATCCGGCTTCAGCGTCGAGGATGGCTGCCACGACAACACCTTGCAGAACAGCGTGGTCCGGGAAGGACCGCGTTACGTGGGCGATCGCATCGCGGTGATCCTCCACGCGAACGGCGCAGGACGCGTGACGACTCTTCGTACGCGCATCGTCAACAACGAGATCTACAACGGCACCGACGCCATCCAGCTCCATCGCTTCGACACGGGGGGCAGCCACTCCGACTTCGCAGGCACGATCATCGAGAACAACGACCTCTACGCCGACGAGACCGCCCAAGTGCCTTGCCCCACCGGAGGAGGAACCTGCGGCCTCTTCGAGAACGGGCTGGACATCAAGTCGGGATCCGACGACCCGCTCTCGCCCGTGATCGTGCGGAACAACAGGGTCTGGGGCTGGCGCCGCACCGACCCGGCCTCGGGCAGCGACTCCTGGGGAACCGCCATCCTCGTGCACAACGAATCGCAGTACGTCTTGGTCCAAAGCAACACGGTTTTCGATTCGAGCCGCGGCATCGGTGTGCTTCCCCGCGAAGGCGATGGGCGCATCACCGTCATCGACAACTACGTCGCGCGCATCACCGACGACGGCAACAGCGGGGCCTACGCGCTCGTGCCCTATTCGGGAAGCGGTCTGGAGATCTACCGCAACGTGATCTTCGGCGCGCGCAACTGGCTGAGTTCCGAGAGCGCCTCACTCGATGTGCGCTGCAACGTCGTGCTCGAAGCACCAGAGGTCAGCGCCGGAGGGGCCCTCTCGGCCGACTACAATTTCACCTACGCGGCCGCCTCCTTGGGCGGGCCCCACGACATCCACCGCGACGCCGTGAGCGATGCGCGGCACGAACCGCGCTGCTTCCACGTCCAGATGTGGACGGGCCCGCGGGAGGTCTGCCTGCCCAACCTGCAGGAAACGGACGCGAGCCCCCACCATGGCGCCTGCGACCCGAGCTTGGGTTCCCTGCCTGGGTACGGGGTCCACGACGAGCGGTGGTGAGCGGGCCGCCGGGATGCCTCGAGCCGCCCAGGACGGGCGCACGACGGAGCACGCGCTCCGACCCAGCCCCGGAGCCCTGGGCTCTCCCTGGGCGACCGGCCCTCGATCGCTCGACGTCCTCCTTGATTGACCACGGATGGGGGGAGCCCCTATCCTTGCGCGAGGCAAACTCAGCGAGTCGCGGGGCTTTCCCCGTAGCTCGCATCGTCCCCCAGAGGCCGCTCGCGGGCGCTCTCGGGACAGGCACGGCGTGGCAGTCGACCGCACGAAAGTCCTAGCAGCAGCTCAGAAGCACCTCAGCCGGGGCAACTACGACCGCGCCATCGCCGAGTATCAAAAGCTCGTCGACGCGGACCCACGAGACGTCCGGACGCTGCTCAAGATCGGGGACCTTTACACGCGCAAGGGCGCGCACCGCGAAGCGACGCAAAGCTACGAACGGGTCGCGGAGCACTACGCCAGCCAGGGCTTCTTCCTGAAGGCCGTCGCCGTCTTCAAGCAGATCCTCAAGCTGCAGCCGGCGCGCCTCGACATCTCGCTGCGCCTGGCCGAGATGTACGAGAACCTCCAGCTCGTGAGCGACGCGCTGTCGACCTACGAGACGGTGGCGTCCGCCTACGCCCGGGACGGGAACGTGGACAAGGCCCTCGAAACCCTCGGGCGGATGGCGGCCCTCGACCCGGAAAACATTCCGATCCGGATCAAATACGCCGAGGCGCTGAGCAAAGCCGGGCGGACCGAGGACGCGGCGGCCGAGTTCGAGGCGGGCGCGGAGCTCCTCCGTGAACAGGGGCGCATCGACGACTACCTCAAGGTCGCCGAACGGCTCCTCTACCACCGGCCCGAGGACCTCGGGCTGGCCCGTGAGCTCGCCGAGCAGTACCTCCAGCGCGCCGACGCCAAGCGCGCCCTCGCCAAGCTCCAGCTCTGCTTCAAGCGTGAACCCAAGAACGTCGAGACCCTCGAGCTGCTGGCCCGCGCCTTTCACGTGCTCGGTCAGACGCCCAAGACCATCAGCGTCTACCGGGAGCTCGCGCGCATCCTCCAAGAGCAGGGACGGGCCGACGAGCGCGCGCGCATCCTCAAGAAGATCCTCGAGCTCGACCCACACGACGCCGAGGCCCGGCAAGCCCTCGCGGGCTACGCCCCCTCGACGGCGCGCAAGCCCCCTCGCCCGCAGGTCGACTCGCTGCCCCCCGGCGCGCTCGTCGAGTCCTACGCCGGCGCGATGCCCGACGACGACGACGACGAGCCCGAGCTCGAGATCATCGAGGAGCCGGACGACGACGTCGACGACATCCTCATCGTCGACGAAGAGGTCGAGCTCGACGACGAGCTTCTGGAAGAGGTCGACGAGCCGGCGCACCCCAGCATCCCCCCGGACGTCGCCCGCGAGGCCCAGATCGCACGCCTGCTTACGGAATGCGACGTGTTCGCGCGTTACGGGCTTCGGGCGAAAGTGATCGCGCAGCTCGAACAGGTGCTCGACATCGCACCGGAGCACATCGAGGCCCGCGAGCGCTTGAAAGATGCCTACCTCGAAGAAGGGCGCAACGCCGACGCGGCGGCCCAGCTCCAGGCACTGGCCGGGTTGGTTCGCCCTCAGCTCGCGGTCCTGTACCGCCGGCAAGCGGAGGAGCTCCTGGGGACGGCCGCGGCCTCCCCGCCTCCAGCACCGGAGTTCGAGGTAGAGATCGCCACCGAGCCGCCCCTCGTCGTCGACGAGGGCGAGGAGGAGGACGACGACATCCTCTTCGCCGAGGTCGATGAAGTCCGGGAAGGCGAGCAGGAGACATCGTCCGCACCGCCGGCTTCGGCCGCGAGCGCTTCCAGCGACGAGGAGGCCGCGATCCTCTTCGTCGATGACGAGCCGCCGGCGGACGACGCGATCCTTTTCGTCGACGACGAGCCGCCCGCGGACGACGCGATCCTCTTCGTCGACGACGAGCCGCCGGACGACGCGATCCTCTTCGTCGACGACGAAGCGACGGGGACCAGCGAAATCGACCAGGAAGCAGCGGGGCTCGTTCCGCCCGACGAGAACCTCTCGGAGCTCGACGATGCGCCGCTCCGCATCGTCGAGGAGGGCGGCCTCGACGAACCCGTCTCCCCCGAGGCGTTCGAGGCCGCGCCCGTCGAGGCCGCGCCCGACCATGTGCAAGAGGCGCAAGCCCGGCTCTCGGTGCCTCCCGGCGAGATCGAGGAGACGCTGGAAGAGGCCGACTTCTTCCTGGCTCAGGGCCTCTTCGACGCCGCCCGTTCGACCCTCGCCGACGCCCTCGAAACGCACCCCGGGCACCCACTCCTGCTCGACAAGCTCACCGAGGTGGACGAGCAGGCGCAGCAGGCATCCTCCCACGCTCCGCCCCCGGCGGGCGCCCCCGAAGCCGAGGACGAATCCTTCGCGTTGGCCGAGAAGCTCGCCGAAGAGCTCGACGTCGACGACGTCGGTGAGTTGCCGGGCGCTGACGTCCTCGACGTCGAGACGGTCTTCGAGCAGTTCAAGAAGGGCGTCGAAGAACAGATCGGCCTGGAAGACACCGACACGCACTTTGATCTGGGCATCGCCTACAAAGAGATGGGTCTCCTCGACGACGCGATCGAGGAATTCAAGCTGGCGAGGCAGAACTCCCAGCGCGAGTGCATCGCCCAGACGATGATCGGCCTGTGCCTCGCCGAGCAGGGCAAGTACGTGGAGGCCATCACGCACTTCAAGAAGGGGCTGTATGCCGACGCGAAGTCGGAGCGGGAAGAGCTCGGGCTCTACTTCGAGCTGGGCCGCGCCTACCAGCAGCTCAACGATCCCCAGGAAGCCCTCTACTACTTCGAGAAGGTCGCCAAACGCGAGCCTGGGTTCCGAGACGTGGAGCGCTGCATCGAGGCGCTCACGCAGCCCCAGAGCGGCGCGGCGCCGCCGGAGCCCCTCGTACTGGACGACGTCGACTCGGCCTTTGACGAGCTCCTGGACGACTGAGAACGTTCATCGAGGGCTGGGCCCAACGCCCCATCCGTCCGCCCCGTACCGACCGTGATGGTTCGCGCTCCCGAGGGTGCCCCGGCGCGAAACGGCGCGACGGTCCGCGCAGGGACGAGCTTCCGGGCATGGGGCGCACCGAGAGGCATTTCAACGGGCGGCTATGCTCCGGAACGCTTGCCGACCGACGCTCCGCCGAGGTCCAGGTCATCGACCGCCTCGACGGATCGAGAGTTGGCCATGATCTGCTCGAGGACCGCGCGCTGATCGTCGCCGACGATCTCCCCGAGCAGATCGGCGCGCATCGCGAAGGTGAGCCGTGCCAGCGCGTCCATGACCGCATCCGCCTGCGCGTCGGTGAGCTCCCCATCGGCGAGGCCCGCCTGGAGCGATTTCAGCACCTGCTGGAAGTCCGCGATGACCGCAGCCGACCCGATGATGGCGAGCCTGTGGTTGATCACCCGCAGATCGGCGATCATCGCGTCGTCCCAGCGAGCGTGCTCCACGATCTCGGCCACCTTTTCGGTGACGGCCATGTAGACGCTGTTCTTCTGGTCGAGCAGGAGGACCTTGCCCTCCTTGCGGAGCTCCAGCTCCGTCTGGCGGTTGATCAGCATGCCGGTGATGAGCACAGTCGCCACCGCGCCGAGAAACACCAGCACGAGCTCTTGGGCAAAAGGGAAGTCGCCGCTGAAACCGTAGAAGTACCGGAAGCCGAGGTAGCCTACGGCAAACACGAGGGCGAAGAGCGCCGTCAGGATCGTCTGGGTTCGGACAGTCGGCGGGTGCATCACAGGGAACCTTCGTTCATGGCGCCTCGATCGTTGGAGCAGTCCCCTGGCCCGGGCATCCGGCGGGTGCGGCTTTGGCGAACGGGCTACCTACCACGGCGCGACCGCCCACAGCGAGCTTCGAGGCTTCCCCCCCGCGCGCTCCCTCGCCCGCGAACAAGGCGGAGCCCTGGACGACGCGCTTCGTTTGACAGGAACGAATGGGTCGCAAACGGTTGGCCCATGCTCGACATCGCGCGCCTCGAACGGATCCGCCTGACGGCCAAGCCCCTCACCCAGCGGCTCGTCGGCTTCGGCATCCTGGCGCCGACCTACGAGCCCTTTGGCCGCGTGCGCATCGACGTCGAGAACATGGAGCGTATCCCGGACGAACCAGTCATCTACGCGATGAATCATACGGATCGCTACAACTACTGGCCGTTCCAATACGCCCTGTGGCGTCGCTGCAGCCGCTTCACCGCCACCTGGGTCAAAGGAAAGTACTACGAGAACCCCGTGGTCGGCCTTTTCATGGAGCGGACCAACAACCTGCCCACGGTCTCGCGGGGTTACATCATCACCCGCGACTTCCTCGACGTCGTGGGCCGCCGACCCACCGAGGAGGAGTACACGGCCTTACGCGCGCGAGTGGACGCCGCGGCGCAGGGTGACGAGCCCAGCTCGGACACGGCGCCAATCCCCGCCGCGGTCCTCCGCACCCCGCGCTCGATGCTCGGTCGCCGCTTCGATCCGGCGACGGAGTCCTGGGCCGAAGCGGTCAACGCTGTGTTCGCCACGATGATGCGACGCTTCCTGGAGCTGCACGAGGAAGCCTTCGCCCTCGGCCTCGACCTCATCGTGTTCCCGGAGGGCACGCGGCGCAGGCGCCTCGGGCGGGGCCACATCGGCCTCGCCGAGGTTGCCCTAAAGTACCGCAAGACCGTCGTCCCCGTCGGCTGCAGCGGCTCCGACCGCGTGTACCCGGGCTCGAGCCCCATCGCCCGACCAGGCCACATCGTCTACCGCGTCGGCGAGCCGGTGCGCTACGAAGACGTGTCCGAGTTCCACATCGATGAGCCGTTCACTCCCTTCGATGCCCGTGACGAAGCGAAGCACCGTGGACGCTTTCAGGGCTACGTCGATGCAATCATGGCGCGCATCGAGGAGCTGCTGGACGAGCCCTACCGGAGCACGCAAGATCCGGGCGACGACGAGATCCGCGGCACTCAGCGTTTCGTCTGATCGGAGCGTTCCGTCGCGGCCGTCCGTGCCCGAGACACCATGAACCAACCGACCCGCCCCACCCCCACGCGCAGCGACGCCGTGCCTTATCCGGCGGAGCTCTACCAGGCGGTCCATTGCGGCAACGAGGGCGACATTCGCTTCTACCGAAGCGTCTGCGCCGGCGCCCACGATGTCCTCGAACTCGGCTGCGGGTGGGGACGGGTCGCCGGCCCCATCGCGGCAGACGGTCGCCGGGTGACGGGGGTCGACCTCGCCGCCGAGCTGCTCGAGCGAGGGCGCGCGAGCTACCCGGCGGTGGACTTCGTACAGGCCGACATGCGCACCGTCGACCTCGGGCGGCGCTTCGACCGCGTCCTCATCCCCTACAACAGCTTGTACTGCCTCCTGGACGAGAGCGATGTCGTGGCCACCTTCCGCCGGGCCCGAGCCCACCTCCGCCCGGGTGCTTGGCTGATCTTCGACGCCTACGCCGCCGACTCCTTCCACCGCGAAAGCGACGCCCGCCAGGAGTGGGACGAGGCCGCGTTCGTGAAGACCGTGCGGGCCGCCGGCCGCACATGGGACGTCTACGAGCGCAGCCGTTGGGTGCGCGAACAGCAGCGCATCGAGGCGGTCTACACGCACGTGGCCCGCGACGACGCCGTCGCGGTCACCTCCACGATTCCCCAGCGCTATCTCCTCCGCGAGCAGCTCCCACGTCTGCTCGCGGAGGCGGCCCTGCGCCTGGTCGAGATCCGCGGTGGATTCCACGGCGAGCCCCTTGAAAGCGACAGCCCGCTGCTCGTCGTCAAGGCCCAGCCCACCGCGGCGGCCTGAGCGGGCGGGGCTGCTCGCTCGCTGGGGCGCCCTGGATCCCCCGCTTCCGTCCCGAGCGGCACCTTGGTATCACCTCTTCCTGAGGACGCGCAGAGGCGCGGGGAGGAGCGCATGAAGCGTCATGTCATCGCGGTCGTAGGAGGCGCAGTCGCCGGCTCGGAAGCCGCGGCCCTTTGCGCGGCGCGGGGAGCCCTGGTGGTGGTCTTCGAGCAGGGCCCTCGGCCCTACGGGAAGATCGAGGGCGGCCTCCCGCGGTGGCACGCAAAGCTCCGGGAGAAGGAGTTCCGACGCATCGACGCGAACCTCTCGCACCCCAACGTGCGCTTCGTCCCTTGCACGAAGATCGGCGAGGATCTGAGCTTCGAGGAGCTTCGGGGGCTGGGCTTCGGCGCCGTTATCTTGGCGAACGGCGCCTGGCGCGATCGTCCGCTGCCCATCGACGGGATCGACCGCTTCGTGGGCAAGGGGCTCGTCTACCAAAACCCCTTCGTCTACTGGTTCAACCATGGGCACGAGCCGGGCTACGAGGGGCCGGTCTACGAAACGCCCGAAGGCGCCGTGGTGATCGGCGGTGGCCTTGCGTCCATCGACGTCGCCAAGATCCTCAGCTTGAGCACGCACGCGCGCGCGATCCGCGCCGCTGGCCTGAACGTAGAGCTCGACGAGCTCGAGCAGGGCGGCATCGGACGCTGGTGCGCGGCTCACGGCGTCGACCTCGACACACTCGGCGTCGAGCCGCCGACGCTCTACTACCGCCGGAG
>JALVDI010000377.1 GCA_027009115.1 Polyangiaceae bacterium
CCAACCGCTGCTTCGCTCGCCGGCTCAAGGAGCGGCGACGCCCCTGTGGGTCGCCTCCGCGCCAGAACTCACAGGGGTCACCGGCAAGTACTTCGCGGACGCAAAGGAAAGGACGCCCGCACCCACGGCCGCCGACCCGGTCAAGGCGCGCGAACTCTGGGAGATCAGCGCCCGCTTGGTGGGCTTGCGTCCTGACGACATCGCGCCCGCCGCGCGGGCGTCGTCGGTCTGATGGACGACAGACCGATGTCCCCATTGGCGGGCGTTTGCTCCAATCGGTCTCAGGTGAGTTTGCTCCAATCGGTCTCAGTTGAGACTGTAGGGCACGAGACGGTCGCGAGCCGACTCGAGCCAGTCCACGGCATACTGGTGCGCGCGGCGCTCTTCCGGATCGAGGCCATCGAGATCGACGAGGCACAGCTCCATATGCAGACGATCGAGCTCGTTGAGAGTCTGCCGCAGCATCTCGGAGGCGTCGCTGTCGGGGAGCAGCTCGATGTCGGCGAGCTGAGCCCGCAGCTCGTCCACGTCGAAAGGCGCCCGCTCCAACAGAGGGAGCAAGTCACGGAGCCGATCGCGTGAGGTGTGCCGCACAGAGGCCATGGTCTCAACCTGACCATTCGAGCAGCGAGGTCAATCCCCGACAACCACCCTCCACTTTTCGTCCGAGGGGACCTCCACCGACGCGCTCGCGGCGTCTGGCCCATCGACGCCAGTTTTCGCGCCGGGTGGGGGCTTCGGCCCGAGGTTCGGTAGCGTCGGGTGACCGCGCTGTTCGTGAAGGGTCGTCGCCAACCGTTTCGGGGATGCGACGGCCACGCGTACCGTAGAATAGCCTGAAGATCTGGAGGTCTCCCATGCGCCCTGCCCCCGTATCCCGCCCGCTGCTGCTCGTGCTGGCCCTCGCCGGCTGCGGCGGATCGGGCCCAAACGAGACCGATGCGGGCAGGCCGCTCGACGCGGACGATGTCGACGGGGGCACGGTCACCGATGGAGGCGTCGACGGGGGCGCCGCAACCGACGGCGGAAACGATGGTGGCTTGGGGGAGGATGCCGCTCCCGACACGGGAATCGGCGTGGAACTTTGCAACGGGACGGACGACGACGGAGACACCCTGGTCGACGAGGGCAGCGCGGAGGCGCTGTGCCCGGTCGACCACGGAGCCAGCACCTGCATGGCCGGTCGCTGCGCTCCGTTCACGTGCGACTACGGATGGGCAGATTGCGACGGCGAAGCATCCACGGGCTGCGAAGAGCGCGCGGTGGACGGCGACGCCTGCGGTGGGTGCGCCACAACTTGCGAACCAGGCACCACATGCGCAGGGGGCCTGTGCCGGCCCCTCCCGAATCAGCTCTCCGCTGGCGGCGACAGCACTTGCATACTTCGCCGCGATGGGAGCGCGATGTGCTGGGGCGACAACGGCCAGGGTCAACTCGGCGACGGGACACAGACACACCGCGCCGCCCCCGTGGTGGTGAGCGGATCGGGCATGGCGAAGATCTCGATCGGCGAGCAGGGAACCTGCGCCGTGGGCACCGATGGGCAGGTCTCGTGCTGGGGGATCCACGACGTCAACGGCACGGACACCGAATCGACGGCGCCGCGCCCGATCGGCATCGACGACGCGCTCCAGGTCTCCGTGGGGTGGCTGCATGCGTGCGCCCTACGCACCGGCGGCGTCGTCTCGTGCTGGGGCGCCAACGCCTACGGGCAACTCGGCGTGTCGGGAGGGACGCGCCTGACGCCAGTTGAAGTCCCTGGGGTGAGCGATGTGGTCGAGGTCGCCTGCGGCTTCACCTTCTCATGTGCGCTGAGGAGCGACTGGACCGTGCTCTGCTGGGGGGACAACCGCAAAGGACAGCTCGGGGATGGGACCTTCGCCGGGCGCGCCGAGCCACGTCCAGTAGCGGAACTGACGGGAGTCACCGCGCTCGGCCTCGGACAGCGGCACGCCTGCGCGTTGCATTCATCGGGCAGGGTATTCTGCTGGGGAGAGGGCTCGTCGGGGCAACTTGGCGACGGTTCGACGGACGACCGGCACCGTGCCGCACTGGTGCCAGGCGTGATGGCCACGTCGATCGACGGGGGTTCCGGACACGAATGTGCGGTCTTGACGGGAGGGGGTGTGCGCTGCTGGGGGCGCAACGACGAGGGACAACTCGGCGATGGAACCCGGGAGTCCACCCCGACGCCCGTGAACGTGAGGGATCTCGACGACACCGTAGAGATCGTGACCGGAAGTCACCACAGCTGTGCTCGCTCGGCGTCGCGCGGCGTGGTCTGTTGGGGCTCGAATCGACGAGGCCAGCTCGGCACTGGCGACTTCACCGGAACGCCGGCGCCGGCGGCCGTCACCGGCCTTCCGTGACTGAACTGCTCCCCGAGTTCCCGAGCGTGCCGAGCTCCCGCCAATGCGTTGACGGGAACTTGGTTTCGTCCCCGCCGCTCCCCTGAGCCCAGGACACTCGCGCCAGGAGTTGTCCCCATTCTCCCGCAGCGACAACGCCCACCCTCCTGTTCCTGCACCCTTCCTCCCCGCCGTGACAACGCCCACCCTCCTGTTCCTGAGGAGGGTGGGGGTGGGTGCGGAGGGGTCCCGAAAGACGCCGCCGCCCCACCCCCACCCCTCCTCGGAGCGCGGTCCCGCGCGCTCCGCCGCCCCCTGCGCTCCCTCGGGGGGCCCTCCAGGCGCACCCCCGCGCCCCGAGAGCCCC
>JALVDI010000378.1 GCA_027009115.1 Polyangiaceae bacterium
AGGAGGCCGTGGCGGAGGAGGCCGTGGCGGAGGAGGCCGTGGCGGAGGAGGCCGTGGCGGAGGAGGCCGTGGCGGAGGAGGCCGTGGCGGAGGAGGCCGCCGCCGCGCAGGAGGAGGAGGCCGCCGCGCAGGAGGCGGTCCCGGGCGCCCAGGCACCGGTCGCCCGGGTGAGCCTCGCCCCCTTTCCGCGGCGTGCGCGCGTCTATCTGGATGGCGTCCCGACCCGCAACCCGGTCGCCGTCCCGCGGGACGGCGAGTCGCACCTGCTCGTGGTCCGCCGCCCGGGCTTTCGGACCTGGTCACGGCGGGTACAGCCGCAGGCCGACGAGCTGAGCTATCGCATCCGCTGGGTCCGCGCGGCGCCTTGACGGCCGAGGAAGCTCCGGGCTCCGCCCTGATCATGAGCGGCGTCGCGGTCGGTGGGGATCCTTTCTGCTAGCCTTCGTTGGATGCGCGCCGTGGTCGCCGGCTGTCTCTGCTTGCTTGCCTGCGGAGAGATCACCCCCATCGCCGCGACGGAGCCCGTCGCACTCTTCACTTTGCCTCGTGCCGGTGACGAACCGTTCTGGGATCTCCCCTGGCCCAACGACCTCCGCCGTACCCTCGAGGGCCACGTCGATGTCCGCGACTTCCCCAACCCGCGCGCGGTCGTGCTCCTCGAAGACTACAAGGCGGTCATGTCGTCGACCCTCGACGGCTACAGCGTGAGCGCTCCGGGATACCTCCGCTTTTCCGTCCCTCTGGACGAGGCCACGCTCCCCGCCTCCGCGGCGGCCTCTCTGGAAGACGACGCGAGCGTCTTCCTGATGGCGATCTCGGGCCCTGCTGCCGGGGAGCGGCACCCGGCGGTCGTCCACTACTGGGACCCCGAGACCGTCCACTGGCCCGGCCACACGCTGGCGGTGCGTCCGCCTTTCGGCTTGCCGCTGGCGCCCGAGACCACGTACGCCCTCGTGGCGACGACGGAACTCCGGGCGCTCGATGGTCGCGAGATCACGCCGAGCGACGACTTCGCCGCCCTCCGCGACCGGAGCCTGCCCAGCGACGAGGCGATCGATCGCGCTGCGGCGATCTACGAGCCTGCTTTCGACGTTCTCGAGAGCGCCGGCGTGCCTCGCGAGCGGATCGTGTCGATGGCGGTGTTCACCACGCAGGACCCGACCGGCGAGCTGCTCGCGGCGCGCGACTGGCTGGCGCGCCAGCCTCCCCCCGAGGCGCTCCCGGCCGAGTGGCGCTGGGTCCGACAGGAGCGTGACGAAGGTTACGTCCTCGTGCACGGGGCGTACCCTTCGCCGATCTTCCAGAGCGGCGAGGTCCCCTACCTCGACGGCGGCGGCGAGCTCGTCTTCGATGAGGCCGGTGATCCGGTCGTGCAGGGCTCCTTCGACGCCCGTTTCTCCCTTGCCATCCCCCTTGGTGAGGCACCTCCTGAGGGCTGGCCCGTCGTCCTCTACGCCCACGGCACCGGCGGTGATTTCGAGTCGAGCCTGACCGTCGCGGGGACCTTTGCGCGGCTCGGGATCGCGACGATGGGGGTCGACCAGATTCACCACGGCACGCGCAACCCGACGACGAGCGGCCCCGAGGCCCTCGTCTTCAACTTTGCCAACCCGCACGCCTTCCGCGACAACGCCCGGCAGGCGGCGCTCGACGTGGTGCAGCAGGCGCGCTTCATCGCCAACAACCCAGTCTCCGACCGTGTCCTCGCGAGCGATCCGCCGGTTCGTTTCGATCCGGACAACCTCTTCTTCATGGGGCACTCGCAAGGTGGCCTGAACGGGCCGCTCTTCTTGGCCATCGACGACCATGCGCGTGCCGGCGTTCTCAGCGGTGCCGGGGGACACCTTCCCATTGCGCTCGTCGAGAAGGTCGAGCCGGTGAGCATTCCCGAGCTGGTGCGATTGCTCCTTCGCCTCACGGGCCCGACCGGCGAACGGGAGCACCTGGTCTATGAGCACCCGGTCTTCGCTCTGTTGCAGACCTGGACCGACGTCGCCGATCCGACGAACTACGTGCACATGCTCTTCGCGCGACCGCGTGAGGGCTTCGAACCCAAGAGCATTCTGCAGACCGAAGGTATCGTGGACCCCTTCACACCGCCGGCGGGAATGGAAGCGCTCGCCGTCGCTGCGCGCGTCCCACTGCTCGAGCCCGCGCTCCGTCCCATCGAGGCGATGGAGCTCGTTGGGCTCCCGTCGCAGACGGGGCCGGTCGTCGGCAACGTGGCCGGCGGCCGCGCGACGGCGGGCCTCAGGCAGTACGACGGGGGTCACTTCGTGGCCTTCGAGGACGACGCCCTGACGACCATCGGCGCTTTCTTCGGGAGTGCGCTGGCGGACGGCGTGCCGACCCTCCGCTGAGGTGCGTGGTCGCCGCCCGCTCTTGGCCTTCTTCGTTGGGGTGTTCCCCGTCTTCGCCGCCATGGGGCTGCTGCCTGCTCGGCGTGCGCCTTCGGTGGCGCTTCACCCCCCGGCGCCGCTCCCCTCGCGCATCGACTGGCTCGCTGTGGTCACCGGAAGCGAACCCGCAGCGATGCAGCACTCCTTGGTCGACGACGCCCTGGACGCCAAGCGCGTGTTCGGGCCGGGCGGCGTGCTCCTGCTCGGCGGCGGCCCGGGGAGCCCCGTTCAGCTCGTCGAGCGCTTCCGCCCCTGGGACCTGCGCGCGCGCCTGGCGGCTTTCTTCGACCCACGGGACCGCGCCGTGACTT
>JALVDI010000379.1 GCA_027009115.1 Polyangiaceae bacterium
CCGCGTAGAGCGCTTCGACCGGGACGAGCTCGCCATAGAACGTCGAGTTGCCGACGACGTAGTGGATCGCGCCGCCTCGCGCGACCCGCGGGCGGAGCGCGCGTAGATGCTGTTCCGTGTCCTCGAAGTAACGGTCGAGATAAGCGGCCAGCAGGGGGCCGTTCTTGGGGTGCGCCCCACGCACCTTCGGGAGGATGCGGGCGAGGGCCGCGGGCGCCCGGCCGTGGGTCCGGGCGTAGTCTTTGAGCCGGCTCGTCGCGACGCCCCAAGTGCCTCCGATCGCGCGCCAGTCGAGCTCGCCGGCCTGCCGGGCGTCGGTCAGGTGCCTCGTCCAGTACATGTAGGGGCGAAGCTCACGCACGTAGGAGATCCGGTTGGGGTAGGGCGGCGAGGTGATCACCCAGTCGAAGCGGCGGCGGCCGAGGGGCGCCAGGTTCCGGGCATCGCCTTGCGCAAACCTTGGCCGAGCGCGCGGGCGCCGGCGGGCGCCGTCCAGGACGTAGGCCATTTCGGCTTGGAAGCGGCTCGGCCCTTCGTCCGCTACGTCGATGTCCCGTGTCGGTTGGAACGACATCGAGACGTGACGGAAGGACGCTGCGCTCAACCCGATCATGGTCCGCAAGAAGGCGACCGTCAGCAGGTCGCGTGCTGCGCTTGGTCGCCGCCTCTCGATCTCGCCGGCGAGCCCCCGCAGCCAGCGCAGGACGGGCGGCGACCACCATCGCTCGATGGCATGGATTGGTGGGGCCGGCGCCGGGCGCGCGCCGAGATTGTTCAGGGCGTCCTGGGCGAGCTCTTCGGCGCGACGCAAGACCCGCGCGGGGTGGGGCGCCGCTTTCGCGCGGGCCAACCACACCAGAAATGGGTTGAGCTCGAGGCCGAAGGCCCGCATCCCGCGCTCCGCCGCGCACAGCGGCGTGGTCCCCGAGCCCGAGAAGGGATCGAGGATCCGTGCTTCCTGCGGGGCCTCGTCGAGGAGCGCGCGCACGACCCGGACCGAGTAGGCGGGCGTCAGTCGGAGCCAGCCGTGCCGCCCATGGTGCGCGTTGTCGGCGAAGGTGAGCTCGGGGCGTCGTCCCGTCACTGGGGTGGGCATAGCTCGCGGAACGCGGCGACGCCTGCGTCGATGTCCTCGTCGCGCAGGTAGGGGGCGGGGCCGAAGCGGAGCCTGTCGCCGCGGGCATCCACGAAGACGCCGCGCTCCCGTAGGGCGCGGACGACTTGCGCGGCGCCGGCGACCCGGACGGTCACGAAGCCTCCGCGACGTTCCTCGTCGTGGGGCGTGAGGATGTCGTAGTCCGCCAGGCCGGCCAAGAGTCGCCCGGTCTGGCGCAGGGAGGTTGCGCGCAGGCGCGGCACGCTCATGTCAAGACGCGCGAACTCGTCGATCACGGCGCGTGCCCGGTAGTGGCTCGTGGGGTCGTAGGTCGCGCCGGCGAAGCGGTCGCCCTGGGTGTTCCCGTAGCGCAAGGGGCCGGATGTCTTGCTCTGGAGGCTGGCGAAGTCGCTGAACCACCCCGTCACGATCGGGCGGAGGCGGCAGTCCGGGGGGACGCGCATGAAGCCGCACCCTTCGCCCCACTGCAGGTACTTGTAGCCGCCGCCGACGACGAAGGCGTGGGGGTCGAGGGGCCGCCAGGGCACGACGCCCGTGTGGTGGTAGGCGTCGAGGAGCACTTGCGCGCCGCGGCGATGGGCGGCCTCGCAGGCCAGCTCCAGGCCCTCGACGATCGTGGACGTTTCGTAGAGCACCGTGGAGGCCAGGAGCGCGGCGGTGTCGTCCCGCACGGCCGCGGCGAGCCGCTCGGCGAGGGTCGCGACGGGGGCCACCTCGACGACCGTGACCTCGATCCCCTCTTCGGCGAGGCGCCCCAGCTGCCGCCGCATGCTGTGGAACTCTCCGCCGGTCGTCACCAGGTGCCGTCGGCGACGCCAATCGAGCGCCGAGAGGAAGCGGGTGACGAGCTCGTGGGTGTTGGAGCCGAGGGCGACGTCCTCCGGGCGGCCGCCGTGATGGGCCGCGACCGCGCGCCGGACCGCGTCGGCGGCCTCGGCGGCCCGCGCCCACTTCTCGTCCACGCACGCAGCGGCGTCGTCGAAGGCCCGGAGCATGCCGTCGCGCGCCGCGTCGGGCCACGCCTGGTGGGAGTGGCCCGTGAGCAGCACTCGGCCCTCGACCGCCAAGAAGCGCGCGTAGGCCGGCCGCAGGCTCGTCGGGTTCAGGGGCTCCATCCCGCGATCATAGGCGCCACCGCCGGGCCTTCGGAGGCAAATCCTTCGTCTCGACGAATCCCAGGGAAGGCGAGCGGACGCACAGCGGCGCCTCGCTCGGCGCCGGGATTCTGTTAGCCTGCGTTTCTATGGTGAATTGGCTTAGGGACAAGGGTCGACCGCGCTCTCGATGCGCGGTTCGCGGGGTGGCCGTGGCCGCGCTCGTCGCGGCGAATCTGTGGTTGGCGGCGCCGTCGGAGGTGGCTGCTCAGTGTGAGCGACCTCAAATGCTCCTCGTCGTCGACAAGAGCTCGAGCATGCTCGGTTCCCTCGGCGGCCTGACGAAGTGGGAGGCGGCTCACATGGCCATCGCCCAGGCGACCACGGACTTTGCCGATGCCATCGACTTCGGCTTGATGGTCTTCCCCATGCCCAACCGCTGCGCGCCGGGCGAGGTCGTCGTGGACCTGGGGCGCAACAGCAGCGCGGACATCCTCGCGGGCCTGGGGGACCCCCCGCCCTCGGCCGGGAACTGGACCCCCATGAGCCAGACCCTGGACGTTGCCGCGAGCTACGCGCCGCTGCAGGACGCCTCGCGGGAGAACGTCGTCGTGCTCATCACCGACGGGTGGCAGTGGTGCGATCCCTACGACCCGAGCACGCGCTTCGATGTGGTCGCTAGCGTCGAGCGCTTGCGCGACCTCGGCATGACCGTCTTCATCATCGGCTTCGGCGACGGGGTCGACGCCCTCGCCCTCAACCGGGCCGCGGCGGCTGCGGGGACCGGCGCCACCGGTTGCGACCCCACGAGCAGCGAGCCGAGCTCGCCGCTGAACTGCTACATCTCCGCCCTCGATGCGCCGGCCCTCACGGCAGCTCTTGGCAGCGTCGTCGGCGCGACGGCGGCCGAGACCTGCGACGGGGTCGACGACGACTGCGACGGACGCATCGACGAGGACTTCGATGCCGATGGCGACACCTTCACGACCTGCGGCACCGACCCGGACATCCCGGGCTTCTTCATGCCGGACTGGCTCGACTGCGACGACTCGGAGCCGGCGATCAACCCCTTTGCCGAGGAGATCTGCGACGGCGTCGACAACGACTGCGACGGGGTCACGGACCCCGGCTGTGCGTGTACGACTGGCGAGACGCGCCCCTGCGGCATGGACACCGGGCGCTGCGAGATGGGCACGCAGACGTGTGACGGCGGGAGCTGGACCGAGTGTGCCGGGCTCGTCGGGCCGACGGTCGAGAGCTGCAACGGCGAGGACGAAGACTGCGACGGGACCGTGGACGAGGACGTGAGCTGTCCCGCCGGGTCGATCTGTGAGGCCGGCCGCTGCGTCGACTTCTCCGAACCGCCGCCGCCCATGGACCGCGACAGCGACGGGGACGGACTCCTCGACGGGGAGGAGTGTCCCGGTGGCGAGGAGCTCGACACGGACATGGACGGGATGCCCGACTGCCGTGACCCGGACGACGACAACGACGGAATCCTCACGATCAACGAGCGGCCCGGTTTCGCCGACCAGGACACGGACGGCGACGGGCGCCCGAACCACCTCGACCCGGACGACGACAACGACTCGATTCCCACGATCGACGAGCGCCCAGGCTTCATGGACGTCGACACGGACGGGGACGGCACGCCGGATCACCTCGACACCGACGACGACGGCGACGGCATCCCGACTCGTCAGGAGGCCGACGAAGACACCAGCGCCGGCGACGACCTCGACGAGGACGGTACACCGAGCTACCGCGACATCGACTCGGACGGCGACTCCCTGCTCGACCGCGACGAGGGGGACGGGGACGAGGACGGGGACGGAGCCCCGGACTACCTCGACCCGGCGCCGGCGCCGATGGAGGCTGAAGACCTGGGTTACGCCGGGGGTGGCGGCTGCAGCGCTTCCGGTGCTGGCGGGGGCCTCTTCGCCCTCTTGCTCTCGTTCCTCTTCGTCTTCCGGCGGCGCCGCTAGGAGCTTCCCATGACCACCCGTTCTCTGTACGCGGCGCCCCTCGTCGCGCTGCTTGTCCTTGCGTCGAGCGCGAGCGCCCAGAGCGACTTCGCCCTCAACCGATTCCGGGCGGCGCAGATCCCTGACGACGCCTTCGCCCTCAACGGCCCGGCGGACCAGGGGCACCTGCGCTTCGGCGCACAGCTCCACCTCGACTACAGCAACGACCCGCTCGTGGTGGAGCGGCGCGACGATGATTCCCGCTCGGAGATCGCGCAGACCGTCGCGCATCAGCTCACGCTCCACCTCGGCGTGTCCCTCGGGCTCTTCGAGCGGCTCGTGATCTTCCTGGGCGCCCCGGTCCATCTCTTGATGGACGGGGACGACGCCCCCCGTTCAGGGATGCTCGAAGCGCAGGGTGCGGGTTTCGGCGATCTTTACCTTGGCGCACGGGCGCGGTTGATCGGCGAGCGCACGGACCCCTTCGCGCTGGGATTGCAGCTCGAGATGACCGTGCCCAGCGGCGGCGGTGAGCTGCGCGGCGACGGCTTTTTGAGCTTTCGCCCCACGCTCCTGGCCGAGGTCCGCGTCGCGCCGGTGCGGGTGACGATGAACGTCGGCGCGCTCGTCCGCGAGAATCAGCAGCTCCAGGGGGGCGTCGAGGTCGGTGACGAGCTGAGCTGGGGGCTGGGCGTTGCGGTGACGGTCCTCGGGGAGTTCGCCGACCCCTCCCGCTCGCGGCTCGATCTCATCGCTCAGACCTTCGGCAGCTCCACCATGCAGCACCTCTTCGGGCGCGAGGAGACGGCCGTCGAGCTCCTCGGCGGGCTCAAGTTTCACCACGGCTCGGGGCTGAGCGCCGGGCTCGCCGGCGGCCTCGGCGTCACGCGCGGGGTCGGCTCTCCGGACGCCCGAGTCCTGCTCCAGCTCGGTTGGGCGACACCTCCACCACGGGAGGAGCCGCCGGCGGAGCCCGCCCCCGAGCCAGGCCCGGGGGACCGGGATGGGGACGGCATCCTCGACCAGCACGACGACTGCCCCGACGAGCCGGAGGACCGCGACAGCTTCCAGGACGGCGACGGTTGCCCCGATCCGGACAACGACCAGGACGGCATCCTCGACACCTCGGACCAGTGCCCGCTGCAGCCGGAGGACCGAGACGGCTGGCAAGACGAGGACGGCTGCCCCGAGGAAGACAACGACGCCGACGGTTTCAACGATCCGATCGACAACTGCAAGAACGAGGCGGAGGACCGCGACGGCTTCCAGGACGACGACGGTTGCCCCGATCCGGACAACGACCACGACGGCGTCCTCGACGTGGAGGACCGCTGCCCCAACGAGCCCGGCCCTGCGGAGAACGAAGGCTGCCCGGCCGACAGTGACGGGGACGGTGTCCTGGACAACGTCGACAACTGCCCGGATGAGCCCGGCCCGGTCGAGAACCAGGGCTGCCGGCGCAGGCAGCGGGTGCGCATCGAGCAGGGTCGCCTGGAGATCCTCGAGAAGGTCTTTTTCCAGACGAACCGCGCGCGCATCCTCCGGCGCTCCTATCCACTGCTGAACAACGTGGCGGAGGTCATCCTCAACCACCCGGAGATCCCCCTCGTGCGCGTCGAGGGCCACACCGACGATCGCGGGGCCGATGAGTACAACATGGATCTCTCGCGCCGGCGGGCCCAGGCCGTCGTGGACTACCTCGTGGCGCGGGGCGTTCCGCCGAACCGGCTCCGCGCCGAGGGCTTCGGGGAGACGCGTCCCATCGCTTCGAACGAGACCCGCGAGGGGCGAGCGACCAACCGTCGGGTGGAGTTCAACATCGGCGAGCCGCCGGCGGGGGTGCGGCAGGAGCAGAACGCGCCCCAGGAGGACGCCGCCGACTGATGGAGCCGACGCCGTACGCCGCGCGCCTTGGAGACCGGCGTCTCTTCCCTGAGCTCCAGGCGCGCAGCTACCTCAACCACGCCGCCATCGCGCCGCTCTCCTTGGCGGCGGTCGAGCAGGCCCAGCGTCTGCTGCACAGCTACGCGCGAGGGGGACTGGACGGCTTCAAGGAGTGGCTCCCCCAGCGCCAGCGTCTCAAGGGCACGCTCGCGGGGCTGCTCGGCGCAGAGCCCGACGACCTCGGCTTCGTCCAGAGCACCACGGCGGGGATCGTGCAGATCGCCTACATGCTGCCCTGGCACGCCGGGGACCGCGTGGTGCTCTTCGAAGGGGAGTTCCCCGCCAACGTGACGCCGTGGCAGCAGGCCGCCGAGGTGTTCGATCTCGATCTTGTGTGGCTCTCCCTCGACGCCTTCCACCGCAGCGTCGAGGAGGGGCTCGCGGCCCTTCGTGAGCAGCTCGCGAAAGGTGCCCGCCTCGTCGCGGTGAGCGCGGTGCAGTTCCAGACGGGGCTGCGGATGCCCATCGAGGCGATGGGGGCGCTCTGCCATGACTACGGCTGCGAGCTCTTTGTGGACGCCATCCAGGCGCTGGGTGCGGTTCCTCTCGACGTCCGTTGCGTCGATTACCTGAGCTGCGGCGGGCACAAGTGGCTCATGGGGCCGGAGGGCACGGGCTTCGTGTACGTCCGCCCCGAGCGACGATCCTCGCTCGTGCCGCGGCTCGGGGGATGGCTCGGGCACGAGGACCCTTTGGACTTCCTCTTTCTTGGCGAGGGGCACCTTCGCTACGACCGACCGCTCCGGCGCGAGGCGAGCGTGGTCGAGCAGGGTGCCCAGAGCGCCGTGGGGCTCGCGGCACTGGAGGGAGCGGTCGATCTCATCGCGCAGTTGGGCGTCGAGGCGATCTTCGAGCACGTTGGCGCGTTCCATGACGCCCTCGAGGCAGGGCTCGTCGAACGCGGTTTCGTGAGTGCGCGGGTCGATCACGGGCAGAGCGCGAGTCTCTGCGTGCGCCCGCCCCCGGGCTACTCAGCGCTCGATCTCGCCGCGGGCCTGGGCGCCGTCGGGGTGTCCGTCAGCACCCCCGACGGATGGCTCCGCTTCGCCCCCCACTGGCCGAACGCCCTCGCCGAGGTTCCGGAAATCCTGAGGGCCCTGGACGACGCGCTGCGGAGCGCTTGAGCCGGTCACCGAAACGGGCTACGTCGCCGCTTCGGTGAATTACGAGCTGGTCATCCTCGACTTCGACGGCACCTTCACGGACGTGGAGAAGGAAGCGGGGCCCTTCTTCGCTGCGTACAAGGCCGACGCCAAGGCGCGCCTGGGCCTTGCCGATCTCGAGGAGGCCTGGGAACGTTGCCAGGCCATCGTCGCCGCCGACCCTGCGCACTACGGCTGGAGCTACGAAGGCCACGTGGTCGCGCCAGGGAACGCCGACCCCTATCTGCGCGCGACGGTCATCCTCAACATGATCCTCGATGAGCGCGGGCTCGTCTCCGATCCCGAGGAACGCCGGAAACTCTTGCAGACGCTCTATCACGCGAACTATCCCAAGGCCGACACGGTCTTTCGGCCCGATGCCAAGCGGGTGGTCGAGGCGCTCCTCGCCAGTGGGGTGCCGACGGTGGTGGTGACCAACTCGGAGACTTCGGCCGTCGAGGCGAAGATCGACCTGTTGAGCCCGGCTGGACGCGAGCGCCTGCGCGTCTGCGGCGATGCCAAGAAGTACATCGTCGCCGAGCTGGGCGAGCCTGACCCGCGCTTCGACGCGCTCCCCGCCGAGGTGTGCGTCGAGGGGCTTCGGCGTCCGATTTTGGTGCGGCGGGGGCATTACTACCGGCAGCTGCGCGCGCTGTGGGACGAGCTCGAGGTGGCGCCGGAGCATACCCTCGTCGTGGGGGATATCTTCGAGCTCGATTTGGCTCTGCCGGGGAAGCTCGGCTCCGACGTGCACCTCGTGCTCAAGGAGATGACCGAGGAGTACGAGCGCCGCGCCGTCGAGGGGTGCGCACACGGCGCGGTCAGCGACGGACTGCGGGGCGTGCTTACCCGGGTAGGCCTGTGAGCGGAGCGACGACGGGGAGCGTGCAGAGCCCGAAGACAGACCGCGCATTCTTCGTCTTCAACGCGCTGCTTTCGAGCGCGGCCCTCGCTGTCCTCGTTTGGCTGTTGCTCCTGCGCGACGGTGGCGAACAGGACCTCGACCTGAGCGCCGTGCCCCCGGTCAACGCGGGGCTCAACGCCACGGCGGCGGTCTTGCTGGCGGCGGGCTGGGTCGCTGTGCGCCGCGGGCATCGCACGCTCCACAAGTACCTGATGGTCGGCGCCTTCGTCGCCTCCACGCTCTTCTTTGTCGGCTACCTTGCTTATCACTACGTCCACGGCGACACGCGCTACCAGGGAGAAGGCGTCGCCCGGATGCTCTACTTCGCCGTGCTCGCCAGCCACGTGCTGCTCTCGATTCCTGTCGTTCCGATGGCCCTGAGCGCGTTCTACTTCGCCTGGCGCCAGCGCTTCGAACGACATCGTCGGATCACCCGTGTCCTGGCGCCTCTCTGGCTCTACGTGTCGGTGACGGGCGTCCTCGTCTATTTCATGTTGCACGGTTGAACCCGGCGCTCCTCGGTTCGGGACCGTCGCTCTCCGGGGGCTTTCTCCGGCTCCGCTCGTGTATGGTGGAGCGGTGAACCTCGAGCGTTGCAGTCGAGAGGAGCTGCTCGACCTTCGCCTCTGCGACCTCCCCGGCGAGCTCGCGGGGACCTGGGTCGAGCCGCTCATCGAGCGGGTCTTGGGGCAGCTCGCGGAGCGGGGGCTACGGCTGAGGCCGCACTTCTGGGTGGCCGACGAGTGGTTCTCTCCGGAGGGTATTCCGGGCGTGGCCGTGCCGTTTTACCTCGTGCACCCGCGGCTCATGCGCCTCGAACGGGAGATGATGCTCGAGGTCGAAGGGGGGACGCGGCCGGAGTGCTTGCGGCTGCTGCGCCATGAGCTCGGGCATGCGGTCCAGCACGGTTACCAGTTGCAGCGACGCCGCCGCTGGCAGCGTGTCTTCGGCAAGGCTTCGACGCCGTACCCGGACTACTACAAGCCGCGCGCGTCGAGTCGCGACTACGTCGTTCACCTCGATGGTTGGTATGCCCAGTCGCATCCCGTGGAGGACTTCGCCGAGACCTTCGCGGTTTGGCTCGGTCCGCGCTCGCGCTGGCGGTCGACCTACCGCGGGTGGCCCGCACTGGCCAAGCTCGAGTACGTCGACGAGCTCATGGAGGAGCTCCGGGGCGCCGCTCCGAAGGTGCGGCGGCGGGCGCGTCCATACCGTCTAGCCTCGTTACGCCACACCTTGCGCGAGCACTACGCTCGGCGGCGCGCGCACTACTCCGTCGGCTACTCGGACCAGTTCGACCGAGAGCTCTTGCGGGTCTTCGCTCGGTCTGGGGACGGAGAGCGCGCGGCGGCCTTTCTTCGGAGGCATCGTCGGGATCTCCGCGAACGCGTCTCGAAGCACACCGGCGAGCACGCCTTTACCGTCGACCAAGTCTACAAGCAGCTCATCGGTCGCTGCCGCGAGCTCGAGCTGCGACGGGTGGCCGACGAGGAGTCCACGAAGCTCGAGATCGCCCTCGTGCTCGCCACCCACACGCTCTACGTTCTTCAGCGGCGCGGCGACTGGCACGCCGTCTGAGGCAGGGGAGGGGCCATGAGCAAGCGCAAGCTACGGGTGCTGGAGCTGGTGCACGAGGCGCTCGTGCCGCCAAGATCCGCCGAGAGCATGGACGAAGAGACGTTCCTCGAGGTCAAGACGGAGTGGGACGTCAAGTGCGCCCTCGACGCGTTGGGGCACGAAGTCCTCACCGTCGGGCTCGAGGACGAGCTCCGACCTCTGCGTCGCGCCATCGAGGACTGGAAGCCGCATGTGGTCTTCAACCTCCTCGAGGAGTTCCAC
>JALVDI010000380.1 GCA_027009115.1 Polyangiaceae bacterium
TTCGTTCGCCGCGCTCGCCTGCGCTGAACCTCGGCACAAAGCGTGACAGGCGCGCCCCGCGCGCAACAATGCGGTCCGTGATCGCCATCGTCGGTGTCGGCTCGAACCTCGGCGGCCGCTGGAGCATCCTCCGCTGCGCGCGCGCCGTGCTCCAGGGACGCGGCGTGGGCGTCGAGGCCGTCAGCCCGATCTACACCACGCCCGCCCTCGTGACGGCGGACGATCCTCCAGGGCCTGACTTCCTCAACGCGGCCTGGCGTGTTCGCTGGGCTGGCCACGCCGAAGGGCTGCTGCGCCGGCTGCTCGAGGTCGAGGCGCTCTTCGGGCGCACCCGGGAGCGGCGTTGGGCGGCGCGCACGCTGGACCTCGACCTGCTCTGGGCGGCGCGACCCATCCGTCGGCCAGGGCTCGAGGTGCCGCACCCGGAGCTCACGCGACGGGCCTTCGCCCTGGCGCCGCTGCTGGACGTGGCTCCGGAGCTCGCCCCGACCTATGCCCGGCACCTACGCCGCCGCCCGCGGCGCGGCGGGCGCCCCACGCCGCTGGAGAGCCGGCTCGCCCACACACACCAGGGAGCCCCGGCCCCCGTCGTGCGGCGGCTGCGGGTGCGCCGGGAGGCGCTCGCCGGTCCGCTGGATGCCGTCGTCGCCGGTGCGGGCCTCGAGGTTGGCGCGACCGCCGTGCTCTCCGAAGGGCGGGAAGTGGAGCTCCTCGTCGCCGGGGTGCCACGGCGCCGCGGTGACGCGAGCCGAAAGCGGAGAAAGTCGTGAGATCCCTGCCCGTCGTGGGTTACGCTCTCGGGCCGGAGGCTCAACTGGATGGCCGATACGCGCAAAGACAAGCGCGCACCCGTTTCGCTCAAGGTGCGGTTCAAGAGCGCCACCCTGGACGAGTTCGTCGAGCAATACGCCAGCGACATCTCGCGGGGCGGGATCTTCATCAAGTCGAAGAAGCCCATGAAGGTGGGCACGCTGCTGAAGTTCGAGTTTCAGCTCAAAGACCAGTCGCGCCTGATCCACGGGGTCGGGCGCGTGGTCTGGCGGCGTGAGGTCGACCGCTCGTCGGAGGCGGCCCCGCCCGGCATGGGCATCAAGTTCATCAAGATGGACTCGGACAGCCGCGCGCTCGTCCAGGAGATCGTCCAGCAGCGCGGCGACGGACCGGGCACCTTCGACGCCGGCGAGGCCGGGCCGGTGCCCCCGCAGGGCGGCTCGTTCTTTCCCGAAGGTGGCCCCGCGAAGCTGCCGGACCCGGAAGACCGCACCTCCGTGCGGCACGCGAGCGAGTTCCTGGCCGAAGCGCTCGCCGGTGCCGACGAAAGCGCCGCGGCGGAAGCGGAAGCCGCCGCGGAGGCGGCACGCAAGCGCACCGAGGAGATCCAGCGGCAGCGCGAGGCGGCGGAAGCAGCCCGTCGTGCCGCGGAGGAGAAGGCCGCGCAGCAAGCGGCCCAAGAGCGGGCGCAGGAGCAGGCCGGGCGAACGCCGGAAGCCAGCCCCGAAGCCGGGTCCGGGGCGTCCGCGGAAGAGACCGCCACAGCGCTCGCGGAGGAGGCCTCCGCAGGGGTCGATCCGGCCGCGGCGACCGTGGCGGCCGGCGCGACCGAACCGACCGAACCGACCGAACCGAACCGAACACCTCAGCCGGCGAAGGTCCGCCTCGAACCACCGCCCAAGGTGCACCCGGCGACCTCCGAGCGTCCGCCCGCCGAGGAGCGTGGCAACGGGGGCCTGATCGTTGCGCTCGTCGCGGTGATCCTGCTGGCCGGCGGCGGCTGGTACTACCTGACGCAGATGCGCGGCCCGGACACCGAGGCCCCCGCCCAAGAACCGGTGCAGCGCGCGCAAGAGCCCGAACCCGAACCCGCGCAACCCGAGCCCGAGCCTCCGCAGCCCGAGCCCGAGCTCGTGACGGTGGCGGTCGTGTCCACGCCCGAAGGCGCCGAAATCTTCGTCGACGGCGAGAGCCGTGGCACCGCACCCCTCGACCTCGAGCTCCCCGCCGGGGAGGAGGTGGCGCTCGTGGCGCGGCTGGCGGGCCACGGCACCGTGGAACAGCATCTGACTCCCTCGGCCAGCGACCCCAACGCCGTCGACTTCGAGCTCGAGCGCTTGGCCTACATCGTCTCCGTGCAGAGCGATCCCCCGGGCGCTCGGGTCGGCGTCGGTCGCCGCTGGGTCAACGCGCCCGGCGAGCTGACCTTCGACGAGTGGACCGAGGACCTCGAGGTCACCGCCACACGCCGCGGCTACGAGACGACCCGCACCACTCTCGGGGCCGACGTCTTCGAGGAGATCGACGGGGCCTTCCGTTACACCCTGCGGCTCACCCTGCAGCCGCGCGCCCGCACGCCCATGGCACCGACGATGGCGCGGGCGACCATGGCGCCGCCGACCATGGAGCCGGCGACGACCATGGAGCCTGCCGCAGAGCCGACCATGGAGCCCGCCGCAGAGCCGACCATGGAGCCCGCCGCGGAGCCGACCATGGAGCCCGCCGCCACCATGGAGCCGACCATGGAGCCCGCCGCCACCATGGAGCCCGCCGCCACCATGGAGCCGACCACCATGGAGCCCGCCGCCACCATGGAGCCCGCCGCCACCATGGAGCCCGCCGAGGCGCCGCCCGACAACCCCTTCTGAGCCGGACCGCATCAGCCATCGCGCGCGTTCCGCGGGAGCAGGGCGTACGCGAGACCGAGGCCCG
>JALVDI010000381.1 GCA_027009115.1 Polyangiaceae bacterium
TGCCACCCAGTCCTGCGCGGCCTGAAGTTGCGCGCAGAGCTCCTGCGCGGCGGGCTCGAAGCGAGGATCCGCATCGAAGGCGCGGGCGAGCCAGGCGCGCGCTTCTTCGCGGTCCTCCAACCGCTGCAGGTGCACGGCGGCCAGGCGGTGGGCAAGGCGCGCCGCCTCGCTCGGCCGCGCCGCCAGCGAGACGAGCTGCGCGAGGGTCTCCGCCTCCTGCGCCCACTCTCCGCGGGCGGCGTGGAGCGCGGCGAGGCGCTCGAGGAGCTCGCCATCGGAGGGGTCTTCGGCCAGCGCGCCCCGGCACGCCTCGACGGCCCCGTCGAGATCATCGGCACGCTCCAGCGCCGAAGCGATCGCCGTGTGGAGCTCCCGACGAGCGCGCGCATCGCGCGTCCGCTCGAGCTGGGCGCGCATGGCGTGGATCGCGCGGTCGAGCTCGCCCAAAGCGAACGCGAGCCGCTTGACATGGACCAGCGCGGTGGTCGCGACGGGGTCCTCCCGAGCCGCGGCCTCGTAGAGTCGCAGCGCGCGGTGAGGATCGCCGAGGCGTGCCTCACTCAGCCGTGCCTGCCGCGCGAGCCAGGTCGCCCGGAGCCTCGAATCGGTTACGACCCGCGCAAGCCTGCCGTAGACCTCCGCCAGCCGCTGCCACGCGCCGGCCCTCGTGTAGAGCCGCTCCAGCCCCTTGAGCGCGACGAGATCCGCTGGGTTCACGGCGAGAACGGCCTGATACGCCTCCGTCGCCGCCTCCGGATCGCCAAGGCGCTCGTCGAGGAGCTCTGCCTTGCGTCGCAGCAGCTCGCCTCTGCGCGCCGACTCCCCGGTAACCGCGAGCTCGCGGTCCAAGAGCGCGATGAGCTCTGGCCACTGACCGAGCTCCTCGTGGATGCGGCGCAGGGCCCGAAGTGCGCCAAGGTGAGCGGGGGCACTCGCCAGGGCCGCCTCGAAAGCTTCCAGCGCCCGCTCGGGATCGCCCGCAGCCAGGTGCGCCCGGCCGATCTCGAACTGAAGGCGCGCACGCCGCTCCGGATCGGGCTCGTCCCGCTGCTGCGCCTCGCAGAGCGCCACGAAGGCGTCTTCGGAAGGCTCCGTGACCCCAGCGTCGGGCCCGACAGCGCCGGGTTCGCCCTCTCGGCGGCGCCGTGGCGGAGGCACAGCCGGAGCTTCGCGGGTCGGGCGCGGCCGCAGGCCTTTGGCCCGGGGTGAGACGGGCGGCGGAGCGCTCGGACGCGGGGGCACCGGCGCAGCCGGCCGGGCGGGCGGCGGAACAGGCCGCGGAGGCTCCGTCGGACTCTGCGGTCGAGGTGCGATCTCCTCGAGGTCCTCGAGCGTGAGCTCGGCCGAATCCTCCCCCCCGGCGTCCCCTGCCTCTGCCATCTGGGACCATGGTACCGCGCCCGGCGCTCCGGCGGTCACGAACTCAGTCCCGCCCTGTCCGCCGGCCGAGTTGAGCGCGGTACACTCGGCGCATGCGAGCTTTCCACTGGTCCAACGCGCGGCTCCTGTTTGTCCTCGCCCTCGCGTGCGGAGGGGAGCCAGAGCCGGCCGCGCCGGCCCGCGGCGCCGAAGATTTCGACCAGCAGCGGCCCGTGGCACGGCCCGCAGAACCGCTCGCCCAGACCGACGGCGAAGGAGAGCCCACGCCTCTCATCGAAGAGCTCGGCTGGACGACCCCACCGACGACACCGCCCCGGGGGGCCCAGGAGAGCCTCGCCGCTGCCTTGGAAGCTCGCACCGAAGGCGACCTCGACGCAGCCAGCGATGCCCTCGACCGTTGGATCGCGGAGGCGCCCTCGCTGCGGGAGGCGCGCTTCGAGCGCGCGCGGATCGCGTCCCTGCGCGGCGAGCTCGACGCCGCAGCGCGGGACCTCGAGGCTCTCTTCCTCGCGGACCTGCCAACGTATGGGCCGCGTTACGACGAGAGCGAAGACTTCGCGGCGATCCGCGCGAGCGCGACCGGGCGCTCCCTCGCGCAGCGGCGCGAGGCCATCGAGGCGAGCTACGAGCAGGCGGCGGCCCGCGGCGTCTCGGTGCAGTGGCGGCAGGAACGCCCGGGCCCCGAAGGACGCCGAGCGGGCGCGCAGGCCGGAGTGTGGCTCGATGGCCGCTACGTGCCGATGGCGCCCACCGTCTGGGGCGCGGCGGCCAGGGAAGACCGAACCTCCTTCGCCAACGCCTACCTCGACCCTCCGCGGATGCTCACGGCGGCGATCACCGGCGCCCGGGCCCGCGGCACCCAAGCCCTCTACGACCTGACCGTGCACGCCTTTGCCTCACCCTCGGGTCGGCTCATCGGGCGCGCGACCATCCCGCCCTTCGACGATCGTCCCGTCACGAGCGCGCGGGCACGCTTCACCCCGGGGGGGCTCCGCTGGGAGTCGGAAGGGCGCCGCGGACGCCTTGGCCCTCCCGGCCCCCTCGAGGGCCCCACGGTGGAAGCCGACGCGATCCTCGTGCCTCGTCCCCAGCTCGACCATGTGGTGCTCGAGGACGACGCCCGCGTCCGCCTCGGTTCGGGCGACGACGATCCGATCGTCGCGCTGCCGGCGGCGCATCGGCGCGGCGACGCCAGCGAACGCCTGTCCGATCTTCTCAGCCTTGGCGAGCAGCACCTCCTCGTCGTCACCGTCGCCGAGGGGCAGCGAACGCGCTACGCGGTGACGCGCGTCGACCGCTCCGCGGCGCACGCCGAGCTG
>JALVDI010000382.1 GCA_027009115.1 Polyangiaceae bacterium
CCAACTGTTGAACAGCAGGCCCAGGCCCAAATCCGCAAACTGCAGCCGGCCCCCGAGGCCCAGCGTGTAGGCGTCGCCCACGCCCAGCCCTCGGCCACGCCCGTGGTTGAACAGGTCCACGGACGCGAACGCACCGGGGAAGCTCAGGCTCGCCGAGAGGTCCCACTCCCAGCGGTCGAGCTCCCATGGAGCGCGCGCCGCGTAGGCGGCAGGGTTGAAGGGCACGCCGTCGATGCCCTCGGCCAGAGACGTGAACGCGCCGGACATGCCCACGATTCGGCTGGATGCGAGCACCGGCGTCGTGACCGCATCGATGGCGAAATCGTTGGCCTCCAGCCGCTCTTGACCGTGAGCGAGGCCCACGACCGCAAGCCACGCCACCGCTGCCACGCCCCTCCTCATGGGGGTCGAGCATAACAGCCCGCCCCAAGACCTCTCGGTGCGGCCAACGCCCCTGCGCGGCTCATCGCGCCTGGCCAATCTTCAAGACTTCCTCGCCCCGCCCGGCTGCATCGGCCTGCATCGGCACGCATCGGCCCCCTCGCGACCGCGATCACGGCTGGTACGGGGGTGGACGGACCGCCCGCGTCCGCAGGATCCGCAAAGCCCCAGGAGCTCGCCGGCACGCGGGGGCCCTGCTATGGCTTGGCCGTGCAGTTCGTCGACGAGGTCGAGATCGAGGTCGTGGCCGGGGACGGAGGCAACGGGTGCATCGCCTTCCGCCGCGAGAAGTTCCGACCGCTGGGGGGACCCTCGGGCGGCGACGGGGGACACGGCGGCTCCGTCGTACTCCACGCCCACGACCGCCTGCGCACTCTGCTCGACCTGCGCTACCGCCGAAAGATCACCGCGCCGCGTGGCGAGGACGGCAAGGGCAAGGACATGTACGGCGCGGCGGGCAAGGACACAGTGCTCCTCGTGCCCGTCGGCACCCAAGTCTACGACGCCGAGACCGGCGCCCTCATCGCCGACCTCGACCGCCACGACGCCAAGGTGACGGTGGCCAAGGGGGGCCTCGGCGGCCGCGGGAACATCAAGTTCGCGACCCCCTACGACCGCGCCCCCCAGCACGCCGAGGAGGGGACCCCCGGCGAGCGCCGGCGGATCCGTCTCGAGCTCAAGCTCATCGCGGACGTGGGGGTCGTGGGCTTCCCGAACGTCGGCAAGAGCACCTTCATCGCCGCCGTCTCCCGCGCCCGACCCAAGATCGCCGACTACCCCTTCACGACCCTCGTGCCCAACCTTGGGGTGGCCTCACTCGGTGAGGATCGGAGCTTCGTCATCGCCGACATCCCGGGCATCGTGGAGGGCGCATCGGAAGGGGCCGGCTTGGGGTTGCGCTTCCTGCGCCACGTCGAGCGCAACCGCGTGCTCCTGCACGTGCTCACGGTCGACCCCGACCCTCGGCGCGATCCCGTCGCCGATTTCGACACGCTCATGCGCGAGCTCCGCACCTTCTCACCGGAGCTGGCCGAGCGACCCATGCTCGTCGCGGTCTCGAAGGCCGATCTGCCGGAGGTCGCCGAGGCCTTGCCAGCCATCCGGGCCGCGATGGCAGAGCGCGGCGTCGACACCGTGCCGGCCTTCAGCAGCGCCACGCGACAAGGTCTCGACGAGCTCCTCTTCGCCATCGAGCGATTGCTCCAGGACAGCCCCCGCGCGAACCTCCCACCGCCGGTCCGCCGCCCGTCCGCGGCGGAACGCCCGCATGGCGACGCCAAGGGTCACCCCGACCAGCGCTGATCACCGGTCGTCCGCGTCACCGGTCCGGGCCGGCTCGCCGGCGTCGAGCCGCCTCAGCGCGCGTTCGGCGGCCTCGCGCACTACCGGCGCCCGGTGGTGCCGCGCTTCTTCGAGGACGGGCAGGTGCCGGCGGTCGCCGCTGTTGCCCAGGGCGATGACCACGTTGCGGGCGAGCCGGGTCGCTCCGGCCCGACGCAAAGGCGAGCCCTCGAAACGCTCCCGGTAGGTCTCGTCGCCCATGGCCAGAAGGGCCTCGGCAGAGAGCTCCAGCGGTGCGCTCGGCGCATAAGGATCGGAATCGGGGGCAGGCGGGCGCTCGGTCCGATTGTAGGGGCAGACGTCCTGACAGGCGTCGCAGCCGAAGACCCAGTCCCCCATCTGCGCTTCGAGCTCCGGCGCGATGGCACCCTCGTGCTCGATGGTCAGGTAAGAGACGCAGCGGCGCGCATCCAGACGGTGCGGCCCCAGAAAAGCGCCGGTCGGGCAGGCGTCGAGGCAGAGGGTGCAGCGCCCGCAGCGCGGAGCCATCGGCTCGTCGGGCTCGAGCTCAGCGGTCGTCACGACGGTGCCGAGGAAGACGTGGGACCCCACCCCGGGAACGATGAGGCAGCAGTTCTTTCCCACGAAGCCCACACCGGCCCGCTGCGCCCAGGCACGCTCGAACACCGGGCGAGCGTCCACGGAGTAACGCGCCTCGTGCCCGGCCTCCCGCAGCATCCTCTCGAGCTTGCGGAGCTGCCGACGCAGGACGTTGTGGTAGTCCCGCCCCCAGGCGTAGCGCGCCACACGCCCAGGGCTCGGCCCCATGCGCGCTGGGTCGTTAGGGCGCGCGTAAGGCGCGGCGACCACCAGGACGCTCCGAGCCCGGGGCACCATGCCGGGGTGACGCGGGTCTGCCCGCACCTCCGCCGTCTCGGCGAGCCACTCCATCTGCCCGTGCCTCCCCTCC
>JALVDI010000383.1 GCA_027009115.1 Polyangiaceae bacterium
CACCCGCGACCACTGCAGTCGCGCGATGAGCTCGAAGAGCCCTGGGGCCATCAGGCCGATACCGACGCCGGCGCCGATGGCGAGGGCGACCCAGAGTGAGAGGAAGCGTTCAAAGATGCCCATGGCTCAAGGTTCCTGGGAGCTCGTCTCTTCGATGAGCTCGCCGCTGCTCCGACGGATCGCAAGGGTGCCGCTGAGCTCGCAGGCACGAGCGAGGGTGTTCGAGACGGTGCCGAACTTGCGGATGTTCGTGCAGCAGCGCGCAGCGCCGCGGCGGTTCGTCCGTGTCGACGACGAGGCGGTAGCTCGCCGCGACGATCCGCGGCGGTCGGTCCTGACGTTCGAGGGTGACCTCCACGGTCGCCCGCTCGTGGCGGAACGGCAGGAGGTGGCTGAAGCGCTCGACGTTCTCGAGGACGCACGCCGCCAGCGTCGAGGCGAGCAGATGGGCCGGGCCAGGGGGCGCGTCGCCCATGCTCTCGCTCCCATCGAAGGGGAACGTCGCCCCAAGGGCGCAGGCCTCGGCTTGCCCGCCTGGGCGTCGATGAGCGCGGACCCGGTCGTGGTTGGGGGCGCTCGTCATGTTCAGAGCCCCTCGACCAAAGCCTTGAAGAGCGCGACGACGCCCGGTTCGACGCAGTAGCAGGTCCGCGGTCCGTCGACTTCGCCACGGATGAGACCGGCCTCCTTGAGCTGCTTGAGGTGCTGTGAGATCGTCGACTGCGCGAGGGGCAGCTCGTCGACGAGGTCGCCCACGATGCAGCCCTCCTCCCGCGCCAACCTCCGCAGGATCGCGACTCGGACGGGGTGGCCCAGCGCCTTGGCGAGGCAGGCGAGTCGTTCGTTTGCGGCGTCCTCGTCGCTGGGGACCGCCGGCCTTGGTGTGGCGGGCGGACAGCAGCTCGGGGTTTCGGTCGACATTGCAGCGGGGTCCACGCTCAACGCATGAGCGTATATCGGCTATCTACGATGAAACGCCGGAGAGTCAAGGCGCCGGGCTCCTGCACCGGCGCCTCGGCTCTGCGACGGGTGTTGTTCAGGCGCCGCGCCAGGCCTGGTAGTCGTCAGCGCTCAGGCGCCGCCGAGCGGCGAGGTCCGCTTCCAGGTCGGCGGCCCAGGCCGCGGCCGCCGCGTCCTTGCCGGCGGTCAGCGTCAGCAGCTCGGCGCCGAAGCCGGAGCCATAGGAGTAGGCGGCGATGCGCTGCCCGGCTTGCAGCCCGCGGAGAGCGCGCGCGACGCTGATCCACAAGCTCGCCGTGTAGGCGTTCCCGACGCGCCGGTTGTCCTCCATGGTGGGCATGACCTTCGTCTCGAAGAGGCCCGCGGTCGTCGGTTCGTCCCAGCCGTTGGCGGCCCCGAGGTGCATCACCGCCTTCTTCACCATCTTGGGGAAGGGGACGTGGAAGCACAGCGCCTCGAACTCGCCGACGAGGTCCGCGACGGGCCGGTCGCCCGCGAGCGCCGCGAAGGTACGCTCGGCGCCGAGGTTGTAGCACTCGAGGCTGAGCGGTCCGTCGACCTTCGGGAAGCTCTCGCCGACGGGGCGCCAGAAGTCGAAGACGGGCTTGGCGTAGGCCTCGGAGCGCAGGTCCACCTCGGCGATCCGTGGTTCGGCCACGATCATGGCGACGGCGCCGGCGCCCTGCGTGGGCTCGCCCGGGTCCTTGGGCGCGTAGAGCGCCACGTCCGAAGCGATGACGAGGGCGGCCTTCGGGCCCGATGCGCCGCTGGCGCGCCACTCGAGGGCTTGCCGGAGCGCCAGGGTGCCGCCGTAGCAGGCGTGCTTGACCTCGTAGCTGCGCACGTGGCCATCGAGGCCCAGATCCTCGGCGACGAAGGCGCTCAGCGGCCGGCTCATGTCCTTGGCGGTCTCGGTGCCCACGGCGATGAGCCCGAGGTCGCTCAGGGGGCCTCCCCAGCGCTCGATGGCGCGTCGCGCGGCCGCGGCGGCGAGGGTGACGACGTCCTCGCCCTCGGCGCAGAGCGCCATCTCGTGGCAGCCCAGGCCCTTCGTGTACTTGTTGGGATCGACACCCCGGAGGTCCGCCAGGTCGCGGACGTCGAGGTAGCGGGAGGGGATGGCGAGCCCCATGGAGGCGATTCCGTGATGGTTCATGGCGAGCAAAGCTGGGGGAAAAACGCGGCGCAGCACGAGGAAATGCACCGATCGGCTCCGATTGCTCGGTGAACGGGTCTCCGGGCGCGGTGAGCGGGAGGGAGCGCTCCGCTTCGGCTCTCTTCCGGGCGCCCGCTCCCCTTCGAAAAGAGCGCAGCCCCACGCCTCCGTGCTAGCTTTCGCAGTCCGTTCCCGTACCGACCGTGATGGATCGCGGTCGCGAGGATGTCGCGAGGATACGGGGGATGCCCGCCGGGCGAGGAAATCTTGAAGATTCGTGAGACGCGGTGCGGTGCGCAGGGGCGTGCTTCAGGACGCGAGGCGCACGGAGAGGCCTGGGGAGCGTCGTGACGACGGACGGCTGGATCACCCTCGGCGTGGTCGCGACGATGATCGCGGCCATGGCGGCCAGTCTGGCCGGGCCCGACCTCGTCCTGGTCGCAGGGCTTACGGTGCTGCTGGCGGCCCAGGTCGTCGACCCCACCGAGGCTTTCTCGGGCTTCGCCAACCCAGCCGTGGTCACCCTCGCCGCCCTGCTCGTCGTGGCCGCAGGGGTTCAGCAGACCGGTGCGCTCGACTACCTGGCCCGCCGCGTCCTCGGGACCCCGCGGCGGCTCGCCGGCGCCCAGATGCGGGTGATGCTCCCGGTGGGCGTGCTCTCGGCGTTCATGAACAACACGCCGGTGGTCGCCATGTTCGTGCCGCTCCTTCAGCGCTGGGGCCGGCAGATCGGCATCCGCCCGGCGATGCTCCTGATGCCCCTGAGCTACGCAGCGATCCTCGGCGGGACCTGCACGCTCCTCGGCACGAGCACGAACCTCCTCGTCAGCGGCCTGGCTCACGAGCGCGGGCTCGAACTCGGGATGTTCGACGTGACCCCCATCGGACTGCCGTGCCTGGTGCTCGGGGTGCTCTACGTGGCGATCTTCTCGCCGGCGCTGCTGCGCGATCGCCAAGGAGCGGCCGCGTCCCTCGCCGACGCCCGCGAGTACACGATCGCGCTCCGCGTCGAGAAGGGCAGCCCGGTTGCGGGGCAGACGATCGAGAGCGCGGGGCTCCGCAGCCTCCCCGGGCTGTTCTTGTACGAGCTCGAGCGGCAGGGCGAGGTGTTCCCGGCGCCGGCTCCCTCGTCGAAGCTTCGCGTCGGCGACGTGCTGCACTTCGCCGGGGTCGTCGACAGTGCCGTCGACCTCCGCCGGCTTCGGCTCGTTCCGGCGGCGGACGAAGCGAGGCCGATCGGGAGTGGCGCGCGCTGCTGGGTCGAGGCGGTCGTCTCCCGGGAGGCGCGCTTCCTCGGGCGGACGGTGCGGCAGGCGAGGTTTCGGACGCGGTACGATGCGGCGATCGTGGCGGTCTGCCGCGGAGGGCGGCGCATCGATCAGAAGGTCGGCGACATCCGCCTCGAAGCGGGCGACGTGCTGCTCCTCGAAGCGCAGGCGAGCTTCGTCCGCAAGCACCGCGGCGATCCCAGCTTCGCGCTCTTGAGCGAGGTGGCCGACAGCGCGCCTCCCCGACACGAGAAGGCCTGGCTGGCGACGCTGATCTTCGGGGGGCTGATCGTCGCAAGCGGCGCGGGCTGGGTTTCGCTCCTCCTCGCCTCGCTGCTGGCCTCGGGGCTGATGCTGCTGACCCGATGCATCGATGGGCAGACCGCCCGCCGGGCTCTGGACATCCGGGTCCTGGTGACCGTCGCGGCGGCCATCGGCGTCGGCCTGGCGGTCGAGAAGAGCGGCGCCGCGGCCGCCGTCGGGGATGCCGTCGTCGATTTCGCTGCGCCCCATGGGCGTACCTTCCTGCTCGCGGCCCTCTTCGCCCTTACGGCGGTCCTGGCGGGTGCGGTGTACACGGCCACCTCGGCGGCGCTGATGTTCCCCATCGCCGCAACCATCGCCGAGGCGCAGTCCATCCCCCTGCTCCCGATGAGCCTGCTCGTGATGGTCGCAGCCTCGACGGCCTTCAGCACACCCGTCGGCTACGCGGCGAACATCCTGGTTTACGGGCCCGGGGGGTACCGTTACAGCGACTTCCTGCGGATGGGCCTTCCGCTTCAGGTGCTCGTCGGCGTCGTGACGGTTACCCTCCTGGAGGTCTTGTTCCTCTGAGCGACGCCGGTCGCGCGTCACCCGCTCGTGTCAGCGGGGCGGGATCTCGAAGAGCAGCTGCGGCGCCGGCGAACCGTTCGGGAAGGCGGCGCCGATCAGGCTGAGGACACGCATGGTCATCGTCTGCCCCTCCGCGGTGACGAGGGCGCCGCAGGGTTGCGCGCCGCAGAGCTCGCGCATGGTGAGGGCGACGGGCGAGGGTTCGGAGGTGGTGGCCTGGAAGCGCCAGGTGAAGGTAGCGCTCGTCGCTGGAGGCGACTCCTCTTCCTCGGCGGTGGGCTCCGGCGCGATGCCTTCGATCAGCGCAGGTCCGGCAGCGGCCGTGGGCTCCGGTTCCTCGGCGCCGAAGCGCTCGAGCTCGACCTTCACGGCGTTTCCTCGCGCGAAGAGGGTGATCTGGAGCTCCCCGCCTTCGGCGATGTTCGCCGGCTTGAAATCGCAGTCGACCGAGTGGTTCTCGCGGCAGGCGGCGCTCATGGCCTCCCAATGCGGCGCGAGCTCGTCCCAGTGGCGCTGGTGCGTCGGTGGGAAGCTCGCCCACTGCTCGTCGGTCTCTTCGCGGACGTCGAAGCGGTCGAGGGTGAGGTAACCAACCTCGGTGCCGGTGCCCTGGCGCACGGCGAAGGCGGCCTGGTGAATGTTGGCGTCCTTCAGGGTGCTGAGCACGAGGGCGGTGGTCAGGTACGGCACGTTCCCGTGGACGCGCAGCTGGGCGAGTCGTCGCGCCGGCCCCGAGCGCAGCGCCTCGGCGAGCTTCGGCAGGCTCGTGCCCGCTCGCTCGGAGTCGGGGACCCGGCCGCCTTCGAGGGGGAGCACCGGCTGCCCTTCGACGCGCAGCTCCGTGGGCGAGATCTCGATCGCGACGGCGCCGCTGGGCGCGGTCGTGTCGTAGCGAAGGGAGATCGGCAGCTCGAGGGTGCCGACCGCGGGGGCAGCCTGCTCGGGTTCGATCGGCTGCGGGTCGTCGCAGGCGGGCGTGGCGGCGGCAAGAGCGGCACTGAGGGCGACGACGGAGAGAGGTCGGAGGCGCTTCATGGGCGCCGACCTTAGCGCAGCCGGCGGGCCGACGGGAGCGGACCTTTGGTCTATGCTTACGGGTATGTCTCGGCCGCTGCTGCTCTGCTTGCTCGTCGCGTCCGCCGCTTGCGGTCGCTCACGGCTCATCGTCGCAGGGCCGGGCGACGGTGGCCTCCGCGATGGGGGGCCGGACGCTGGCTCCGACGGTGGGGCTGGCGTGGACGCGGGGGTCTGTCGGGTCGATGAGGACTGTCCGGGCGACCGCGTGTGTGAGGCCGGCGCCTGCGTGTCCCCGGCGGAGTGCCGCAGCGACCTCGACTGCCCGGCAGGCCAGCGGTGTCGGGGCGGCACCTGCGAGGTGCCCGTCGCGTGCGGGACGGATCGCGAGTGCTCGGCAGGGGAGCTGTGCGTCGACGGGACCTGTGTGGCGCGGACCCGCTGTGAGCGTCGGTCGGACTGCGAGCCCGGCTTCGAGTGCGTGGGGGGAAGCTGCGTGCTGCTGCCCGAATGTGTCCGAGCGCGCGACTGCCCAGGGGATGGGTTCACCTGTGAGGGAGGGACGTGCGTCTTTACCGGAGACTGCCGGAGCGACGAGGAGTGCACGATCGGCTTTGCCTGCGTGCGGGCCCGCTGCCAGTTCACCGGGGAGTGCTTGGGGGACGAGGACTGCGCGTCGGGCTTCCGATGCGAAGCCGCCGCCTGCGTACCCACGGGTTGTTTGTCCGACGCCGAGTGCGCTGCGGGCGAGCTCTGCGACGCCCTCAGCCGCCGCTGCGTACCCTCGTCCGAATGCATGATGGACGCCGACTGTCCGGCGGGAGATCTGTGTGTTTTCGGTCGCTGTTCACCCGTGCGGCGCTGCCGTGATTCCCGCGACTGCCCACCGCCGGAGCGCTGCGACGGATTCCGTTGCGTGGCCGACGCCGCCTGCCGCGCCGACGACGACTGCCCTTCGGGTCAGCGGTGCGAGTTCGGTTTTTGCCAGCCGACGTCCTGCGCGACCGACGCCGACTGTGGGAGCGGCTGGAGCTGTGAGGCGGGGCGCTGCTTCCCGGGCTTCTTTTGCGACGTCGACGCCGACTGTCCCTTCCCCGGGATGCGCTGCGTCGCCCGCAGCTGCGTCGGCAGCGATTGCACCACGGACCGCGACTGCGGCGCTGGCGAGGCTTGCATCTCCGGGGCGTGCGTCCCGCTGCCTCCGCCGATGTGCGAGCTCGACCGGGACTGCCCCCCCGGCGAGCAGTGCAACTTTGGCTTCTGCGAGGTCCCGGAGGCGTGTCCGGCGGTCCCCTGCGAAGACGGGCAGATCTGCGATCGCGGGGTGTGCGTGCCACCACCGGAGTGCGTCAGCGACGTCGATTGCGCCGGCAGCGGCCTGGTTTGCGAAGGGGGGCGCTGCGTCTTCACTGGAGCCTGCACCGGCGACGCCGACTGCCCGGAGCGCTACGCCTGCCTCGGCGGCGTCTGCGCCTTCGTCGGCGAGTGCACCGTCGACAGCGAATGCGACGAGGGCTTTGCGTGCGTGCTCGGCTCCTGTCGTTTCGTGGGGGAGTGCAGGAGCGACCGGGACTGCGCCGCCGGTGAGAGCTGCGTGACCGGGAGCTGCCAGAGCGAGCCGTGCCGCGAGAACACGGACTGCCCGACGGGCACCTTGTGCAACATCTCGACGCGCGCCTGCATCCCCGAGGTGCACTGCGCCGGCGACGCCGACTGTCCGCTTGGGTGGACGTGTCTCGGCGATACCTGCTACGCGCTGCAGTTCTGCGCGCCGCCGGGCGAGAGGGGAGGGTGCCCCACGGGAACGATCTGCGCCGACTTCGGCGCGTGCTTCATCGCCCCGGAGTGCGTTCGTGACGGGGACTGCGCCGGCAGCGAGATTTGCGAGGCCCAGTATTGCCAGCCTCGTTCCTGTACGGGCGACGCCGACTGCAACTACGGCTGGTCTTGCGTCGCCAGCCGTTGCTTCCCGTGGCTCTTCTGCGGGAGCGACGAGGAGTGCGGCGACGGTCTACGCTGCATCAACAACCAGTGCATCGCGCCGGGAGGTTGCGAGAGCGACGCGGATTGCCCCGATCCGCAGACGTGCATCGCGGGCCTGTGCTTCACCATCGGTGAGCGGGAGTGCGATGTCGACACCGACTGCGCCACCGGAGAGGTGTGTGAGCTCGGGTTCTGTGAGCCGGGGACCAGCTGCCGGATCACCGCCGACTGTCCTGCCGACCAGGTGTGCATCGACGGAGCGTGCCGCTTCGACATCGAGTGCGTGTTTGACGCCGACTGCGCGCCCGGCGAGCGCTGCGACGAGCGCGGCCAGTGCGTGCCCCGCTAGAGCCCATCTCGAGATCCCTCGTCGTCGCTGTGCGCCTGCGCACGTCCTGTGCCGCCATCCTCTCCCCTCGAGAAGGCTCGGCATTCCCTCAGCTCGCGGATGCGCCACCGGTCGCGCCCAGTCCACGGATCGGTCGACGATCGCTGTTGAGATGGGCTGTATGCGCCACCGGTCGCGCCCAGTCCATGGATCGATCGACGATCGTTCGTTCTTGGGATGTGCGGCCGAGAGCACGCTGCTGTGGCGCACCGCGCTTCGAAAATCAGCAAGGGTGCCTCGGCATCGCCACCGCGACACGGTCGATGCGGGGGCGTGATCTGCGAAGGGCGCCTCTCCCCAACGCGAGGGTTTCGGAGTAGAACCGCGGGCCATGCCGCGCCATCCCCACGTTTCATCGACGACGGAAACCCTCTCGAGCCGGGTCTTCAGCGAGCTGGCGGCCAAAGCGGCCCGGTTGCGCAGGGAAGGGCGCCGGCTCTACGATCTCTCCGTTGGCGACACCTACCGCGAGCCACTGATGGCGGCGCGTGCGGAGGCCCAGACCACTGCCGAACATCCCCATCTGCACACGTATGCGCCGCCGCGGGGCGTCCCCGAGCTGCTCGACGCGGTGAGCGAGCGCCTGAGCTCCCTCGGGGGGGAGGTCCCTCCCGAGCGCATCCAGATCATGAGCGGCGCCACGAGCGGCCTGAGCGTCGTGTGCGAGACGATCCTCGACCCCGGCGACGAAGTGCTCTTGCCCGCCCCGTTTTGGCCGCTGATCCGCGGGATCATCGCGAGCCGCGGCGCCACGGCCGTCCAGATCCCCTTCTATGATCGTCTGGAACGCATCGACGTGCGCGAGGTCCTCGAGGCGGCGATCACCGAGCGGACGGTGGCGCTCTACGTGAACACACCGCACAACCCGACGGGGCGTGTGCTGTCGCCCGCGGTCGTCGACGCGATGGTCGAGGTCGCCCGTGCCCACGACCTCTGGCTCATCACCGACGAGGCCTATCAGGACCTCTGCTTTGCAGAACGCCCGCGACCGATCTGGGCCCGTCCGGAGGTGCAGGACCGCGTGATCGCGTGCCACACCCTGTCGAAGAGCTACGGCCTGGCCGGCGCCCGAGTGGGTTATACCCACGGCCCCGAGGCCGTGATGAAGGCGATCCGCGGCGTGCAGACCTTCTCGACCTACTGCGCGCCGAAGCCCATGCAGCTGGGGGCCGCCCGGGCGTTGAAGGAGGGCGACGCATGGGTCGAGCAGGCCCGCAGCGCGTACGCCGAAGCGGGTCGGCTCGCCGCGGAGGCCTTGGGCATCGACGCCCCGCAGGGCGGTACCTTTTTGTTCTTCGACGCGACACCCTACCTCCGCGACGGCGAGGACGACGCCATGGGCCTGCTGGACCGCTGCCTCGACCGGGGCGTGCTGTTGACGCCCGGAGTGTCCTGCGGCGTCGACTACGCCCGGTGGGTTCGGCTCTGCTTCACGAGCGTTCCGCGTCCGGAGCTCGAAGCGGCGCTCGAGGCTTTGGGCCCTGTGCTGAGCTGAGGGTCGCGACACCCAAGGGCGTGGCGGTCGGGGGCCACACCCCCCGCCGTGCCGACGAAGGCGCGGTGGTTTGCGCCGGCATGGGGGTTGCGTAGGCTCGCTGTGCGTGGCCTCTTCCGATCCCATACCTCGTCCGGCTCCCTGGCTTGCCCATGCCCCTGTCCCGGAAGACCTCCGGGCCTGGGCGGCCACTCACGAGAGCTTCGCTCAGGCCTGGGCCGGCTGTGGGCGGCCGGACTGGCTCGTGGCGATGGGCATCGCGGCCGGCGTCGATCGTGCTCTCGTCGTCGCGGTGGCCTGCGATTGCATCGAGCGCGCATGCGCTGGGCAAGGCTTGCCCGAGGCCTGGGCGATGGCCAAGCGGTGGACCCGCGGCGAAGTCGACGGAAGGGAGGCCTGGGCGGCGGGCTTCCGCGCTTCCGCCGCCGCCCGCGCCGCTCGGAGCCCACGGGAGCGCTCGGTGCTCCGGGCCGCCGCTGCGGCGGCCTTTGCCTGCGACCCCGAAGCCGACGATGGGTACTACGCCGAGCGCGCTCACGCGGCCGAGGCCGTGCGCCTGGCGACGCTGCTGTCGCCTACGCGGCGGTGCGAGCTCGCGGCGCACGTGCGCCGCCGCATCGAGGGGGGCCGTGTTCTTGGCGGGCTCGAGGCGCTCGCTCGGCGAGCGACGACCCCACCGGCTCCGTTCGAGCCGGCCGAGCCGGGCGATCTGGAGCGCGCAGCGCCGGCGGTGACTGCGCGGACGCTGCTCCGCCTTCGCGCCCGGCGACCCGGGTAGGCTTCTTCGGAGTGGAGCCAACCGCCACCCCTGACTTCGGTAAACTCCAGGACATCCCCGATGCGTCTCTCCTTCGTTCTGCTGCTCTCCTTGTGGTACGCG
>JALVDI010000384.1 GCA_027009115.1 Polyangiaceae bacterium
AAGGCTGGCTCGGGCGCACGCTCACCGTCGCGCTCCCCGAAGGCTGGCTCGGGCGTACGCTCACCGTGGCCGTCGCCCTTGGGCGGACCACCACCGTCGAGCTAGGCGCCGACGGGGCCGCCGGACGGACCACCACCGTCGTCTGGCGCGCGCGCCGCGGAGGGACGCGCTCGACGACCACCCGCGCCCCGGCGGGGCGCGCGTGCACGAGAATCGTCCCTGGCGTGCGGTACACCGGCGGCGGCTCGACATCCGCTCGGCGCCAATAGCCCGGGTGGTACTGGTAGCTGCCGTCTTCCACGGCCACCACCACCGGCGGCTCCCATACGTAGCCCGGACGCGGTCGCATCCAGCGCCCCTGCACCCACACCCACCCACGGCCCCCGCTCCAACGCCAATGGCCGGGGACCCACACGGCGCTCGGGTGCGGCTTGGGGCCGGGCCGTTGGTCGGCGCGGAGCGGCGGCGGTGGCTGGTTCACCTTGATGTACACTGGCTCGGCGTAGGCCGAGGCCTCCACTTCGTAGGCCAAGGTGGAGCGACCGGTGGTGTGGATGACGCAGCCGGAGACGGCCAGCGCAACGAGGATCGACGTGATTCGCAGCATGGATGTCCTCTCTACACGGCTTGGACCCGCCTCGCATCGGATTGATTCAGGGTCCCGTGAGCCTGAACGGGCCGCTCAGGCACCTCCCTGGAGGTCGCAACGAGCCTCGCGGACGAGCTCCTGGACGCGATCGCGGGCGGCCTCTGCGAGATCGCGGCTCGTGCCGGCCGCCTTGAACGGAGTGCCGAAACGCAGGCAGGCCAGCGTCCGAGGCCTCGCCGCGACGCCCCGCAGATGCACAGCGAAGCTCACGCCCACGTACTCGATCCCCGAGGGGTAGGCGAGGCCCGCAGGGACGATCTCCGCCTCCAGCCCCGAGAGCGCCGCAAAGGCTCCGGGCCGGAACGGGCGCACCTCGTCTCCCCGGAACGTCCCCCCCTCCGGAAAGACGATGACCGTGCGCCCCGCCCGAAGCGCCCGACGCATGGCGCGGATGGCCGCCGCGCCGCTGTGCCGCGAGGCACGGTCCACGAAGATGGTCCCGGCCCTCTGTGCCAGGCGCCCGACGACCGGCCAGTCGGCGACGTCCGCACGGCTGACGAAGTGGCCCGCAACATGCGTCATGAGCACGCCAATGTCCAGGGCGGTCCGGTGGTTGGCCACGACGAGCCGCGGCCCCTTCGCTGGGGGGAGCCCGCCGCGCACCGCCACCTCCACCCCGAGAAGCTTCAGTACGTGCGCGGCGACGGTGCGTTTGGTGAAGCGCACCAGCGCAGCCTGCCGCGCCGGTGGGGTGACCAACCGCGCAGCCTCGTAGGCGCCGAGCGCGCCGGAAGTGTAGGCGGCGAAGGCGGCCAGGCGCGCGCTGGCTCGGAGCTCTCCCCTCCACCGCTCGCCCGTGGGGCTCATGACGCCGAGCATGGGGCGCGCCCGGGCAGGGCACAAGGGGAGCGAGGCCCTCCCCTCGCCACAGGAGCCGAAGGGTGGCACCATCAAGCGCGTGAGTGCACTCGCTCCGGGTCTGCTGGTGGCGGCGCCGACCCTCCGCTGCCCCTTCTTCCACCACACCCTGGTGTTGATGGTCGACCACGGCGAGGAGGGCTCTTTCGGGTTCGTGGTCAACAAGCCCGCGCCGATCGACTTCGCCGGGGTCATCGGCGAGCTCGGGATGGACCTGGACGCCTCCGCCGAGGTGGCGGTGCTGCTCGGTGGGCCGGTCTCTCCAGAGACTGGCTGGGTGGTCTTCGACCCAACGGGCCTCGATGCCGAGACGCGCCCGGACGACACGATCCAGCTCGGGCCGAGGCTCGCCGTCACCGCCTCGCTGACGATGCTCCACGCGCTGGCGACCGGCGAAGCACGCTGCCCCGCGGCGCTCAGCCTCGGCTACGCCGGGTGGTCACCGGGTCAGCTCGAAGGTGAGCTTCGGGAGGGTTCGTGGATCCCCGTCGATCTCGACCCAGCGCTGGTCTTCGACGTCGACGTCGAAGCGCGCTGGTCCCGGGCGCTCGACACGCTCGGGATCGATCCGGCCCGGATGGTGGGGCGTCACATCGCCCAGGCCTGAGCCGCCCCTGGCAGCCGCGGCGTCGACCTCGGATTGTTTCCCGCGTCGCTGCTGGTTACCTTCCACCCATGGCCGACGCGGACGCCTTCGAGGACTTCGACGACTTCCTCCGGGCGTCGATCCAGCGCTACTGGGCGCGCAAGGGCTCGAGCAAGGTGACCTTCCTGGGCCTCATGTTCGCCACCCGCCACGCCTGGCCGATCGCGGCGCGTGAGGGCTTCTCGGCGGAGAGCGGCAAGAAGGTCCTCACCGGGGCCGCCGGGCTCACCGCGGCCGCCGTACTGATCCGCGCCTTCCTGGGCGGGCCCCTCGGACTCCTCCTCGCCGGCGCCTCGGCCGTGTCCTTGATCGCCGTGTACGGAAGAAATCAGGAAGCCATCTGGACGCGGGCGATGCGCTATCGAGGCCTGATCGACGAGTACGAACCGAAGTTCGAGGCGATCCAGGCTCAACATCGGAGCGGAGAGATCGATCGAAGCCAGCGGGATCTCATGCTCGAAGGGCTCATGGGGCGCTTCCTCGACCAGCTCGACGAAGCCCCACCGAGAGAACAGACCGAGACGCCCCCCTCCGAA
>JALVDI010000385.1 GCA_027009115.1 Polyangiaceae bacterium
AGATCGGCTGTCCGCCGTAGGTGTCCGCCATCACCTTCGTGATCGCTGCAGTCAGCGTGGTCTTGCCGTGGTCGATGTGACCGATGGTGCCGACGTTGATGTGGGGCTTGTCGCGAACGAACTCTTCTTTGGCCATTGGGGTGCTTCTCCTAAGGAGTGAAAACCGGTGAATGAAAACAGGGGGCTCAGACGCCTCGCGCCTTCGCGATGATTTCCTCGGCGATGTTGTTGGGCACCGCCTCGTAAGCGTGGAACTTCATGGATGGGACGGCGCGGCCCTGCGTCTTGGAGCGAAGGTCCGTGGCATAACCGAAGAGAGATGCAAGGGGAACAGTGGCTTTGATCACCTGCATGTTGCCGATGCTGTCCATGCTGCGGACGTTGCCACGGCGGCTGTTGAGGTCGCCGATGACTTCGCCCATGTACTCCTCGGGCGTGCGGACCTCGACCTCCATGATGGGCTCCAGCAGATGGATGCCCGCCTTCTTGGCGCCATCTTGGAACGCGAGGGAACCGGCGATCTCGAAGGCGGCCTGACTGGAGTCGACGTCGTGGTAGCTGCCGTCGATGAGCTTGACGTGGACGTCGATGACCTCGTAACCGGCGAGGACGCCGCGGGTCATCGCGTCGGCGATGCCCTTCTCGACAGCAGGGATGAACTCCTTGGGGATGACGCCGCCGACGATCTTGTTCTCGAAAACGTAGCCGGCGCCCTCCTCGGAGGGGCCCATCTCGACGACGACGTGACCGTACATCCCGCGACCGCCGGTCTGCTTCTTGAGCTTACCCTCGGCCTTGACCCAGTCGCGGATGGACTCGCGGTAGGCGACCTGCGGAGCACCGACGTTGCACTCGACCTTGAACTCACGCTTGAGGCGGTCGACGATGATCTCCAAGTGGAGCTCGCCCATGCCGGCGATGATCGTCTGGCCGGTCTCTTCGTCCGTGTACGCTCGAAAGCTCGGGTCCTCCTTCTGGAGCTTGCCAAGCGCCTCGCCCAACTTCTTGCTGTCCGCCTTCGTCTTCGGTTCGATGGCGACGGAGATCACCGGCTCGGGGAACTCCATGCGCTCGAGGAGGATGGGGTGTTTGATGTCGCAGAGGGTGTCGCCGGTCTTGACGTTGTTGAGACCGACGGCGGCCACGATGTTGCCCGCGTAGGCTTCCTTGATGTCTTCGCGGCTGTTGGCGTGCATGAGCAGCAGCCTACCGATGCGCTCCTTCTTCCCCGTGGAGCTGTTGAGGACGGCGACGCCACTGGCCACGGTGCCGCTGTAGATGCGCAGGAAGGTGAGCTGGCCAACGAAGGGATCGTTGATGATCTTGAAGACGAGGGCGGAGAAGGGCTCGTCGTCGGCGTGACGGCGGGTGATCTTCTTGCTCGGATCGTCGACGTCCATCCCCACCGTGTCAGGGAGGTCGGACGGGGCCGGCAGATAGTCGATGACGGCGTCCAGGAGCTGCTGAACGCCCTTGTTCTTGAAGGCAGAGCCGCACAGGACCGGGACGATCTGGTGCGCGAGGGTCCCCTTGCGTAGCGCCCTTTTGATCTCATCCGGGGTGAAGTCGGTGTCGTCGGAGAGGTAACGCTCCATGAGGCCCTCGTCGATTTCGGCGACAGCCTCCAGAAGGGTGGCCCGAGCTTCGGCGGCCTCTTCGGCGAACTCCTCTGGGATATCGATCTCGTCCCACTGGGCACCGAGGGTGTCGTCGTGAAAGCGGAGCGCCTTCATCGTGACGAGGTCGATGACGCCCTGGAGCTGCTCCTCGCTGCCAAGGGGCAACTGGATGGCGACTGCGGGCGCGCCAAGGCGGTCCTTGATGGTTTGCAGCGCGCGAGGGAAGTCGGCGCCTGCTTTGTCCATCTTGTTGACGAAGCAGATGCGAGGGACACCGTAGCGGTTCGCCTGGCGCCAGACCGTCTCGGATTGCGGCTCGACCCCCTCCTTGCCGTCAAACACCGCCACCGCGCCGTCGAGCACAAAGAGGGAGCGCTCGACCTCGATGGTGAAGTCGACGTGACCCGGCGTGTCGATGATGTTGATGCGAAACTGCTGGTCCGCGAAGGGGCCCGTCTTGGGGCGCCAGAAGCAGGTCGTCGCCGCCGAAGTGATCGTGATGCCACGCTCTTGCTCCTGCTCCATGTAATCCATGGTCGCAGCGCCGTCGTGGACCTCGCCGATCTTGTAGTTGACCCCGGTGTAGTAGAGGATCCGCTCGGTCGTCGTCGTCTTGCCCGCATCGATGTGGGCCATGATTCCGATGTTCCGGGTTCGCTCTAGGGGGTACTGGCGGGGCACGGGGTCTCCAAATGGGCGGCAGAACCGAAGGTCGCTAGACGCACGAAACCCTCTCCGCGCCTGGCGACCACCCTCGGGTCGCTCGTTCTTCGGAGAGGGCTTCGAGAGATGCTCAGTTGGAGCCGTCGGCTCCGGTCTTCCTGGCAGCTCTCTCTATGTGCGCTTGGTCATGTTCCGGAAATGCTGCTCCTGACCGGTGGTTTCCTGCGAACAGGACCTGTCCGGTGAGTGGGGGGTTTACCAGCGGTAGTGCGCGAACGCCTTGTTCGCGTCGGCCATCTTGTGGGTGTCCTCGCGCTTCTTCACCGCGTTGCCGCGGCCCTGCGAGGCCTCCATGAGCTCGGCGGCGAGGCGCTCCGTCATCGACTTCTCGCCGCGCTTGCGGGAGAACTGCGCCAGCCAGCGCATCGCCAGGCTCGTACGGCGATCGTTGCGGACCTCGACAGGGACCTGGTAGGTCGCGCCACCGACGCGGCGGCTCTTGACCTCCACGCGCGGCTTGACCTGGTCGAGGGCGCGACGAAAGACCTCGAGGGGCTCCTCCTTGTAGCGCTCCTCGATGATGTCGAAGGCGCCGTAGAGGATCTTCTCGGCGGTCGAACGCTTGCCCTGCTTCATGAGGACGTTGGTGAACTTCGCCACCATCTTGTCCTTGTACTTGGCGTCGGGCGTGACTTGACGCTTGATGCTTTCGCGACGACGACTCATGGCTTCAGCTCTTGGGCTTCTTCACGCCGTACTTGGAGCGGCGCTGGGTGCGGGAGGCCTTGTTGGTGTTGGACGGGCCGGCGGCGCCGGTCGCGTCGAGGGTGCCTCGCACCACGTGGTAGCGGACACCGGGGAGATCCTTGACACGCCCGCCGCGGATGAGCACGACCGAGTGCTCCTGGAGGTTGTGCCCCTCGCCGGGAATGTAGGTCGTGGCCTCGATCCCGTTGGAGAGGCGCACGCGGGCGACCTTGCGGAGCGCGGAGTTCGGCTTCTTCGGAGTCGTCGTGTACACGCGCACGCACACGCCACGCTTCTGGGGGCACTTCTGAAGCGCGGGGGAGTCCGTCTTGCGGCGGACCTTGGTGCGGCCCTTGCGGATGAGCTGATTGATGGTCGGCATGCGAAAAAGACCTGAAAATCCGTTCCCCTTGGTTTCGCCCGGACCCTTGTCGGCCCTGGGAGGCGGCGAAAAACCCTTTGTTTTCGGGAATTCTGACGATCGGGGGAGGCGAAAGATACCGGTGAAAGGGCCGCTGTCAAGGAACAATGGCTGGATCACGAACGATTCTTGGGCGACAGGCTCAGAACGCGACCCGAAGACGAGCGGCGCCGAGGCCGAGGTCGACCTCGAGGTCGGGAGCTCGGGCAGGTTCGCCCTCGGGCTCGAGTTCGGGGAGGTCGTCGGGGAGCTCGCGGCGGCGCACCTGGCGGAGGGCGGGCTTGAAGCGGATCTGGGCTTCGAGAACGCCGGCGAGGGCGACCGCGGCGAAGACACCGGTCACGACCTGGTTGCTCACCCGCGCGATGCGCTCGCGATCGTTGAAATCGGTGCGCTCGTCGGGGGCGACCTCCTGACCGATCAGCCAGCGATGCCACGCCCAGGTCGCCACGGAGCCCGCCGCCAGGACCGACTCGGTGACGGCCAAGCCGATGCCGAGGCCGGGCTCGCCGTTGCGAAACTGCCCGACGCCAAAGGGCAGCAGAGCCAGGCCCCGGGAGTTCGTCTGCTCGACGATCTGCTCGCGAGCGAGCTCCTCGAGGCGCTGCATGCGCTCGCGCTGCCGGAGCATGCGCTCGATGGCGAGCCGTCGGCGGGCCTCCTGGCGGCGTCTCGCCTCGAGGTCCCGCTGGCGCCGCTCCTGCTCGACCTGGTCGCGGACCTCGCGAAAGAGCGACACGACGGCGGCGGAAAAAAGGTGCTCTTCGAGGACGAAGTCCTCGTCGGAACGCAGCAGCTCACGGAAATGGCGCTCGGCGCGGGCGCGATCCCCGAGGTGAACGTACGCCGCCGCCAGGTAGAGGCGCGAGCGCCGGATGAGGATCTCGCTCGTCAGCGAGGGCAGCAGGGCCTCGAAACGCTGGATCGCCTCACGGTAGTCGCCCGCGTCGTAGGCCGTCTCGGCGAACTGGAAGTCCTGCAGCTCACCGGCGCTCACGCGGCTGGAGGGAGCCACGAGCAACCCCACCACCACACCTGCGATCGCCATGATTCGTCTCACGTGTTGCCCCGGACGGACCCGCCGCAAGCAGAGTCACCGCGCCCCCTCGGGTTGCAGCGTCACTTCTGCCTCGGTGGGCTCGGTGGTCCTCAGATTGACCGTCCCGTTATACGGAGCATAGCCGGGTGCTGTCACCCGATATTGGCGAAGCTCCCGAGGCTCCGAGAGCGGGACCTGGATCAACCGGCCCACGCGACCGCGAACGGAGGGCGCCGATCCGCGAGCACGCACCTCGACGCGCGCCTCTGGCGGGCAGTTCGGGCAGCGCACCAACAGGCCCGCGGGCTTGAAGAGCAGCCGCTGCCGCAGCTCGAAGACCCCTTCGCCGCGAGGGATACGGACCCGCCGGCGCGCCGAGACGCAGCAATCGCCGGTGAACTCGAAGGTATGACTGCCGGCCTCGAGCTCGACGAACTCGAGGCCGCCGGGACCCCAGGGCTTGGGAGGATCCCCATCGATGGCGATCCGTACGTTCCGGGGGCTCGGCAGCAGGCGGACACGCCGGACACGTTCCCCGCGGGGGCGATGGGGCGGCGGGGCCGCATCGGCGACCGGGACCACCACCGCGGCGTCCTGCGAGTCGGCGGCGTCCACGCCGCTGTCGAAGGACCCGGCGTCCTGGCCGGCGTCGGCCGGAGGTAGGACGGGCTTCGTCGGGGGATCGTGAGGGGCCGGTGCGTGACCCCAGAGCGCGTAGGCGAGGAAGGCCAGACCGCTCAGTGCCGCGGCTCCCCCCACCCAGAGCACCCGCCCGTCCCCACGGCCGAGCCGGTCCACCAGCCGCAGGACCTCCTCGTTGGTCTCGTCGAGGGCGAGGACGCGGTTGAAGAAGTCGAGGGCCGCAGCGCGATCTTTGCGCGCGAGGGCCGCCCGCCCGAGACGCGTGTAGGTCGTGAGGACCTGCGCCTGAAGCCGGGCGGCCGTCGACTCTGGCTCGGCGAGGTACGCGCGAAGCAGCGCGTCCGGATCGTCGATGTCGAGATGAGCCAGGAAGGCCATCAAGGCCGCCTCGAGCTCGGCGGCACTGGCGTAACGGTCGTCCGGCTCCCGGGCCATCGCCCTGCGGATGACGCGGGCCAGTTCGGCGCCAATGGAGGGGCGAACGCGCAAGGGATCGGGAAACTCGGCGTCGACGATCCGCTTGAGCACCTGATGGGGGTTGCGACCCGTGAAGGGGAGGCGCCCGACGGCGAGGAAGTACAGAACGGTGCCGAGCGAGAACACGTCGGTGCGCGCGTCGATGCGCGCCCCCGCGACCTGCTCGGGGGCCATGTGCCCGGGGGAGCCGAGGATCTGACCGGTGGCGGTGAACGACTGCGCGTCGACCATCTGAGCGATCCCGAAGTCGGTGAGCTTCACGCACCTCCCGTCGTGCAGGAGCACGTTCTCAGGCTTGACGTCCCGGTGCACGATGCCCTCGGCGTGAGCGGCGGCGAGCGCCCGGGCGATCTGGATCGTAAAGCAGGCGGCGATTTCGGCCGGGAGCGCGGGGCCGTCTTCGACGAAGCGCTTGAGGGTGGGACCTGTGAGCAGCTCCGCGGCGATGTAGCTCTCCTCGGAGTCCTCACCGCTGTAGTCGTAGATCTCGAGGATGTTCGGATGGTGCAGCCTGGCGACGCTTCGGGCCTCGCGGGTGAAGCGGACCCGCGCCTCGGGCGCCTTCTGGAGATGCGGGTGCAAGACCTTGACGGCGACGAGGCGGTCGAGCCGAGCGTCGCGGGCCTTGTAGACCGTGGCCATGCCGCCGTGGCCGATCTCCTCGAGGAGCTCGTATTTCTCCAGCTTGCGCAGCATGCTGCCCCAGTGCCCGCGCGACTATAGCCTGAGTCGAGGACTCCGCTGGACGCTCAAAACGGAACCAGGGCCGTGGGCCAACAGAGCTCGACATCCCGGCGCGCCCCGGCCTCGTCGCTGCCCGCCACGACCACCAACACCCCTGACTCGAAGACCACCGCGAGAGGGTCGCGCCGAGCGACCTGCAGGTCGAAGGCGTGCTCGAGGGTCCACACACCGGCCCGGAACGCCGCGACCTCGACACGCGTGTCGCCGCCGACGATGTAGCCGCCTTCGACGACTGCACCCGCCCGCGCCGTCGACCACGGAGGCCCCGGCTCCGCTCGGCAGGCGGACGGACAACCCAGGAGCTGGACCGTGTCCTGACGGACGGTCCCGTCGGCGCCAACGCCGCCGATCAGCCACAGGGAGTCGCCGTCACGAACCAAGAGTGGGTCCAGGCGCACTCCGTCGTCGTACTCGACGGGAGCGCTCTCCTGGGTGGAGGCGTTGAGCACCTCGGCGATGGGTCCGGCCTCGCTGCCCCCAGCGACGACCACGAAGTTGCCGAGGGCGACGGCCGCCGCGCGACGGCGTGGGACCACCAGGAGGGAGTCGAGCGCGCGACCGTCCTCGAAAACCCAGGTGACGCCGGGCACGGCCGCGCCACCCTCCTCGCCGCCGACGACCACGGCGCCACCGGGCCTCGCGATGACCGCCGAGGCAGGCCCCGCACCGTCGTGCACCGGCGCCAGGGGGGTGTTGCGGGCGTCGGCGTTCGCGAGATCGTACAGGAGCGCGCCACCCTCGGTGACGACGACCGCCCGCTCGAAGCCGAGGGTGGCAGCACGGCCGGCGCCGGAACCGAGCGTGAGTGGATCGAGGTCGCCACTGAAGAAACGGACGAGGTCCACGAAGCCGACGGAGGTGCTCGGCCCGCTGGCCCCGCGACCACCGGCGACGAGGGCAAAGGTCTCGACCCGAGCCATGGCCGGCTCCTCGGTCGCCTCGGGTAGCTCCGCCTCGGGAACGATCGCGCAGCGGCCCGCCGGCCCGACGACGACCCGCACCAGCCCGGCGGCAGCGAGAGGCACGAACTGCGGCGGGGCGCCGACCCAGGGCTCCGGTCCGTCGAGGTGCACCCGGACGCGGGTCGATGCACTCAGGGAGCCGATCTCGATGGGGAGGTCGAAGGCACCGTCGAGACGCCGGGTGACCCGCGTGACCGGGCGGTCCTGCTGAGCCACCTCCACTGTGACCTCTTCGAAGTCTGCGTCGGTGAGGGGATCGCCACCGGTCGCAGACACGACGGCGACGTTGATCCGCAGGCGCGGCGGTCCATCGCTGCAGGCCGCGAGCAGTCCGAGGGCGACGAGGGCGGAGCGCACGTCGGGAGCCTGAGGGAGCCCTCCGGCCCGAGCAAGGAGCCGGGACGTCGCCGAGGAACCGAAGGTGTGAGCGAACCCTCCTCGGGACGCTGTGCTATCGAGGCGCCGTGGTCGTCGAACACCTGGGAACCTGGAGCGACACCCAGTGGGTGGAGGCGATCCGCCGACTCGCGGCCGCAGGAGGGCTGGCCTGGCTCGACGGCGACGGCACGACGGAGCTCGGCGCCCAGAGCTATGCGGGCGCGGCCCCGGTGGAGACGAGGGTGCGCCGCTGGGCGGATCCCGACCCGCTGGGAGCCCTCGAAGAGATCGAGATGCGCGGCGAGGTTCCCCGCTGGATCGGCTACATCGCCTACGACGCCGCCTGGTCCGGCCGTGCGGAGCGGGCGCGCTGGCCTCGCCCCGACGATGAGCCGGTGCTCCGCTTCGCGCGCTACGACGCCCTGCTCGTGCGCCGCGGCGACCGGGTGCGCATCGTGGCCGACGATCGCCAAGCCCTGGCGAGGATGCGGGCCCATCTGGACCGCGCGCCCATCTCCACGAAGGCGCGTGCCGGGCTCGCCCAGGCGACGCGACGCGATGCGCACGCCGACGCCATCGCTCGGATCCGGCGGCACATCGAGGCCGGCGACATCTACCAGGCGAACCTGGCTCGACATTGGGTCGCCGCTTACGACGGGGCACCGCTGGCGCTCTTCCTCGCGATGCGTCGCGCCAGCCCGGTGCCCCTCGGGGTCTTCATCGACGCAGGCGACCACGCGGTCTGTGCTCGGACGATGGAGCGGTTTCTGCGGTGGGAACCCGACGACGACGGGCAAGGTCGCCTCGAGACGCGACCCATCAAGGGCACGCTCGGGCGCCGGAGCGACGACGACGCCGACGCGGCGAGGCTCCGTAGCGACGAGAAGGAGCGAGCCGAGCACACCATGATCGTGGATCTGATGCGCAACGATCTGGGGAAAGTCGCCGAGGTCGGGACCGTCGAGGTGGTGCGAGCGCTCCACGTCGAGCCCTACGCCCGGCTGCATCACCTGGTGAGCACCGTGGCATGCCGCACGCGGCGAGGGATCAACCTGCGGGACGTGCTCGAGGCGACGTTCCCACCCGGCAGCGTCACCGGAGCTCCCAAGGTGCGAGCCGTAGAGCTCATCGAAGCCCTCGAACCCGGCCCGCGGGGCATCTACTGCGGGTGCGTCGGCCACATCGGACGCGTGGTGGACCTTGCCGTCGCCATCCGCACCGCCGTCGTGCGGCAAGGGCAAGTGCGTTACTTCGCCGGCGGCGGCCTGGTGTGGGCGAGCGACCCCGAGCGCGAGGTCGCCGAGACGGAGCTCAAGGCCCGTGTGTTCCTCGACGCCCTGGCGGCGGTTCGAGGAGGCTGAGCGGCACTGACCTCACGGCCTGGCGTCAGGCTCCGCCCCGGCGGCCCGAGACTGCAGGAAACGGCTCAGCAGCGTCCGAGTGGACCCGTCATGGAAGCGAACCTCCAGCTTGGTGCCTCCCTCGAACTCTCGGAGCACGACGCCGGGACCGAACTTGGGGTGAACCACCCGACGTTCGGGTGCGTCGGCCCTGACGACGGCCGGAGCGAAGCTGCGCACCTCCTCCTCGCTCAGGACTTTGAACACCCGGGCCTTCTCCTCGCTCTCCACGTCTCGAAGCTTCTCGATCTCCTCGGCGACCAGCTCCTCGAGCCACGCCCCGAGGGGAAGATCGCGGACGGTGCCCCGATCGAGATCGACGAAGCAGATCGCTCCTTCGCGGGGAGGGACGCTCGGAGCGATCCCGATCACGAAGGCTCCTTCCGGGTCGCGGCCGAGCCCGATGAGGCACGAATCGCCACCGGCTTCGTGGAGCTCCCGGGTGTGCCGCGGGAGGTTCCGCAGACGGACTTCGTGCGCCACGAGGGCGCCGTCGCGGTTGGCGAGCAGCCCGAGGACGGCGTCGCCAAGCCTCACCCCGAGCTCCCGCTCCACCTGCTCGACCTCCGCCGCGTCGAGGGTCGGAGGCGTGTGGGTGCCGGTGAGTAGACGCAGGTGGAGCAAGCGCCGCTTGAGACCCTGGGAGAGCTCGAGGGGACGGGCAGTCATCAGGCCCGTATCCTAAGGGAACCCCGGGGGCCCTCCCATCGCAAAGTTCGCGCCAGCTTTCGACGGTCGCTCTTTCGGGAGGGGGGAGTGGTGGCCCGTGCCGAGCGGCGCGACGCGTGGTAGACCTCCGCCGTCCTTCCCGCGTCGTCTAATGGTAGGACAGTGGACTTTGAATCCACGAATCATGGTTCGAATCCATGCGCGGG
>JALVDI010000386.1 GCA_027009115.1 Polyangiaceae bacterium
CCGGGTACGGGCGTGTGGGGATCGTCCAGACGCTGCGGGCGTTGCGGGTCGGGCCGTTGTAGGCGACGGCGGGGCGGTCGCTGCGGTGCGTCCCCCGGTCCTGCCCGGGCACGATTGGCTCGCCGCGCTGGCTGCCCTCGCGCCGGAACGTCGCCCCCGCACCGCTGTGCCCGCCAACGGCGGTCTCGGCGATGGCGGCCGCGTCGTAGTAGTAGCGGGGCGATTTGGTGAGCAGGAAAACGTACTCGTGCGCGCGGGTCGGGCGGTCGCGCACGCTCTCGGGGATCGCGTTAGGTTTTGACCAGATGATGTCCGAGCGCAGGTACCAGCCGTCGGCCTGCAAGGCCAGCGCCAGCCGCCAGGGGATGCCGGACAGGTCCTTGCGCTTGAGCCCCCCGACCGCCCCCGTGACGTAGGAGTCGCCGATGTTGAGCCAGAGGGTGCCGTCCTCGGCGAGGACGCGACGCGCCTCGCGGAACACCGCCACCATGTGCTCGACGTAGAGGTCGGGCGTGGGCTCGAGCCCGAGCTGCCCCTGCCACGCCCCGCAGCGGGTGCAGAAGCGGCCGCCGTTCTGGGGCGCGCGGTTCTGCTCCAGGTGGGTGCTGAGGCGGGATTTGCTGTTGCTGACCTCCTCGGGGAGCAGGTCCTGGCGCTTGCCGCGCTCCATCGGCCCCCACTCGTGGCGGCACTCGGGATCTCCACCCCAGACGCCGGGCTCGAGGCCGTAGTCGCGCAACCCCCAGTAGGGCGGGCTGGTGACGATGCAATGCACCGCCCCGTCGGGCAGGAGGCGCAGCTGCTCGAGGGCGTCGCCCTCGTACAGTTGGTAGCCCTCCGGGTAGGGCCATGAGTGGCGTGGCTTCATGCGTCTACTATACCGGACAGGCGATTAAGCCCGCAAGCTGGGTTGTCCGTCCAGAAAGCCAGCCCCCGAAACCTTACACCGGCGAGGCCTCGGCGTGTAAGGTTCGGGGGCGATAAGAGGGTTTATCGGCCGCGGCCCGGGTAGTTGTTCCAAAGGCGCAGCATCAGGCGGCGGGGGAGACTGTGGCCGCCGGCATGGCGGTCGTAGGTTAGTCCGTCGAGGACGTAGTATTCCGGCGCGGCGTCGTACTCGAGGACGTACGGGGTCCGCGGCGCCGGTCCCCGCCCCGGCAGCCACTCCACCTCGCCGTCGTTCACCTGGAAGTCCACCCCCTCGGCGTACTCGACCACCTGGTCGTTCACGACGGCGCGGGCCCCCAGGATCCGGTGGATCCAGGTGTAGGTCAGGGTCTCCTTGCGGCCGCGGCGCATGCGCTGCTGGTAGCGGTAGGTCTCGTCCACCAGGATGAAGCGGTCGTGCGGGCCGGCGTTCCAGGCCGGGTTGGGGGTCTTCAGGTCTTCGAGGGTGTACGGGATGGAGGCGATCAGGTCGCCCGCCTGGACCTCGCCGCGGTCAGCGTAGATGCGCCGCTTCTGGGCGCTTTCGGCGTGCATGCGGCCCTGCACCGGGGCCCGGTAGCGCACCGTGTAGCGTTTGCCCGGCGCCGGCGCGCGGTTGGTGCTGGTGAAGCGGATGCGGCCGTTGGGGTCGAAGGTCACTTCGGTGTAGGGGGCGTAGATCGTGCCGTCCTCGTCCTGTACCTCGAGCAGGGCCACCACGCCCCCGCGCGTCATGCGCTCGCTCGAGCTGGCCTGGTCGAGGCCCCACACCGTCGGCTCGACGCGCACCAGGGTGTCCGTGTACTCCGCGTACTGCACCGGCTCCCAGGTGTACCCCACGCCGTGGCAGACGGGGCACTTCGGGTCGGGCCCGGCTCCGCGCTCGTCCTGGCAGGGGCACAGAGCCGCGCGGCGGTACACGACGCGGTAGGTGAGGTCGGAGTTGAGCAGGGTGTCGAACCACGCCGGCTCGATCTCAGGGATGGGGAAGTGATCGTAGTCCATGGTCTACACCACCCCGAAGCGGACGCCCGACTTGCGCGCCCAGAAGGTCTTCTCCCAGGTGGCCAGCTCCTCGCTGTAACGCGCGATCAGGGCCTGGTACTTGAGGGAGTTGGGGGTGTTGGTCAGGCTCAGGGACTGCGAGAGGCCGTCCACGCTGACGTTGCGGGCGGTAACGCCGTCGGCGAAGTGCTTGTCGAGGCTCCCCGGGGTCAGCACCTCGAGCGCCGTCGCCTTCCCGAGGGCGTCGAGCAGGTCGTAGTCCTGACCCTGGAGGTCCTCTTCGGTGTAGCCCGCGCGGTAGAGGAAGTGCCAGCCGCCCGGGATCGGCCGGTTGAGGCCGATCAGGTTCATCATGATGCCGCTGAGCTGGGGAATCGCGTAGGTCAAGGTCTTCCCGACGTAGATGCGCACGGTCGCGCTGCGCTCGGGGTACACCCAGTCGCTCGGGAACACCGCGGGCCGCGGCATGCCGGGCATCCACAGGCCCACGCGGTGGATCTCGACGATGGGCCCGACGGGCAGGCGCATGATGAAGTGGCGGTGGTCCTTGTTCTGGTCGCTGTGCCAGTCCACCCCCGGGAACCGCTCGTCAACGGTGAAGGCGTCCTCGTCGTCGAAGGGGTAGGTGCCCAGCTTGATCGTCTTGGGCTCGAGGCGGATGCCGTACTTGCGCTCGAAGGTCCGCACCACCGCCTTGACGCGCTGGGTGATGGTCTCGTCGGGCAGGGGGCGCCCCTGCGAGTCGAGCAAGGGCAGCCCGGGCAGGTACCGGTCGCGGATGTATGCCGGGGTCAAAAGCGTCTCGAGGGGCATGGGCGTACCCTACCCCCCGAGACGGTCACGCTGCGGGCTACTTGTTGTTGCTGGTGGCCTTCTTGGTGGTGGTCTTCTTGGGCCGGGGCTTCTTGGCGGCCGCCTTGGGGGCCTCGGCCGGGGCCGCCTCCGCCGGCGCTGGCTCGGCGGCTGGTTCCGCGGCCGTCTCGGTCGCGTCCCCCTCGGGCGGGGCCGCCTCGGTCGCGCCCTCCTTGGCCTCGCCTGCCGGCGTCGCCACCCGGATCTTCTCGCCGCTGAGGTCGCTGACGACCTCGTAGGGGGGCTCGGCGCGCACGAGCAGGTACCCCGTGACCCCCATGAAGGTCTTGATCGTCGCGTCGGGCACGGGCTCGGAGATCGCGCGCCCCTCGCGTTCCTCGAACTTCACGCCGTTGACCTGGTGGTGGCCGCTTTTGCGCACGGAATGCACCACGGCCGGGTGTTTTGCTTCGATGCGGTATTCCATACGTCTCCAGAATAGCAGAAACGGCCGTCTGAGTAGACGGCCGTTCAAGCAAGCTACTGAGCTTACTTAAAGGGCTTCCAGGACGCCAGCGGCGAGACGAAGTTCTTGACGACGAAGTGGTGGTTGGGGATGGAGAGCTGCAGCGCGCCGTAGAGCAGCACCGCCCACGGGATCACGGCCTTGTTCGTGGGGTAGAGGGGGAACTGCGTGGCGGGCAGCAGCTGGATCCACGAGATGGACTCGGGATCGCGGTTGAGGAGGTAGAGCTTGGAGCTCCCGGGGATGTCCTCGTTCTTGTCCTCGAAGACCGTGTCGGCCGTGCGGTCCGCGTTCGCGGGGATGCGCTTGACCAGGCGGTACTCGCCGAGGTCGGGGGCCGAGGCCGGGTCCTGGGTGCTGCGGTAGATCGCGTAGCCGGTCTGCTTGCGGTCGGCGTTGGGGGTGATGGTGAGGGTGATGCTGCCGTCGGCGGCCACCGCACCCGAGACCGCGGTGCTGGGGATGCCCTCGACGCCGCGCTCGTCAATCGCGGCCACGACGTAGTAGTAGGTGCCCGCCTTGGCGGCATCGAAGCGGGAGCCGGCGCCGACGTTGGCGGTGGCGCTGACGGTCGGCGCGCCCGGGGCGTCGTCGGGGACCCGGCCGTACTTGGCGAAGGCCGGCTTGGCGTTCTCGGGGCCCTCGATCCAGATGTCCTGCTCGGTGAAGACGTTGCCGTAGCTGGTGCGGATCGCCGTCACCGGAGCGCCCAGCTGGAGCGAGGCGGGGTTGTTGTCCAGGTTGACGCGGTAGGCGGGGTCGAGGTAGCGGTCCAGCGCCGCCTGGGTGATGGGGTCCATGTAGACGTGGGTCAGCTTCCCGAAGTTGCCCTCGCCCAGGACCTCCGCGAACGAGGCGTAGATGGTGTCCACGATCGCGCCCACGTCGCTCGAGCCCTGTGCGTCCTTGATGTGCGAGCCACCGCGCCAGCCGCGCAGGATCGCCTCGATGCCGTCGAACTGCATCGGGGCCACCGAGGCGTCGCCGTGGTACATGGACCAGTTGGCCGCGCGCGAGAGACGCAGGAGAGCGTTGGTGTTCTCGCGCGCCTTCAGGGGCACGATGGTCTTCTGCACCGAGGCGACGTGGGAGACCTGCGCCTGGGTCATGAGGTACTTCACGAAGGTGATCTGGCGCTCGTACTCGCCGACCTCAGCACCGATGTCCCCGGTCTCGGAGTTGAAGGCGCCGCCAGGCTGGCCGCCGATGCTGGTCTGGACGGTGTACTCATGCACCGAGCTGCCGACCGGCTGGCGCTTCAGGGCCCGGAAGAGCTTGAAGCTCTCCTCCTTTTCGATCACCTTCTTGAGCGTGGTCTCGAGGCTTTCCACGCGCAGCCCGCCCACGCCGGTGAGCTGGCTGTGGTCCGTCTCGTAGGTCGAGGTCTGGATCGCCTTGGCGAACGCGTTCCAGTCCTCGAAAGTCTCGATGCCTCCGGCGGGGATGCCCGCGCCGCTGATGACTCCTTCTCCCAGTCCGTGCATTCGTTTCCTCCTCTTTGACTTACTTCAGTTCGAGCTTGGCGCGCTCTTCGGCGGTCAGGCTGGACAGCATGCCTTCGGCGTCACCGCTGTGGTAGTAGTGTTCGACCTGGGCCATCCGCACCGGGTCGTCCACGACCTCAGCCGCCTTGGCGAAGATCTCTCGCAGGGAGTCCACCTGCTTGCGGGTGGGTACCGAGACGGTCTTCGACTTCGGGCGCCGGGGGGTCTCGTCGGTGAGGACCTGGTGCGCCTTGACCAGGACCCCCAGGCCGGCGTTCTGCTCGACGAGCGCCTTGACCAGGGTGGCGTTCTGGGCCTCGAGCTGCCGCACCCGCTCGGCCAGGGCGTCCAGCTTCGCCAGCTTGGCGTCAATCGCCTCCAGGAGCGGGGTGGCGTCTACGAAGCCGTCGGCCGCCTTGGCCATGGGCTCCTCGTCGCCGGTCGGGCCGGGGACCGGCACCGTGCCGTCCTCGCTTTCGCCCTTCGGGGCGTCGTCGTCCTGCTTCTCGCAGTCCTCTTCGCCCTCGGGGCAGTCGTCGTCGCCGTCCTTGTCGGGCCCGCCCTCGCCCACCTCGTCCTCGGTGGGTTCGGGATGGTCGAGGCCGGCGAAGTCCTCGTCGGGGTCTTCGCCGCCCTCGGCCGGGTCGAACTCCTGGGCCTTGGCCAGGAGTTCGGCGGCCCGCTCGAGCGCGGCTTCGCCTTCTTGGAGCATCTTTTCATGGTCGGCCATGTGCACCTCCGTCGTTTTTCACGCCCGCACCCTAGCGGCGTTTGCCGTCAGGCTGCATGCGGGTCGCTTCCAAAAGCAGGCGCTCGGTGTAAGCGCGCGCGGTCTCCGGGTCACAGCCCAGCTTCTGGAACGCCTGGGCGATCGCGGCGCGCCGCGGCGGCAGCTTGCGGCGCAGGATCGCGCGCAAGACCGTCCGGCTGGCGCGGTCGTACGCGGGCACGACCTTGCGGGGGTTGCGGTCCAGGCTCTCGGGCGTGAGCGCCTGCACGCCCTCCTTCGCGGCGCTGTCGGTGACGGGCACTCCGACCGTCAGCGCCTTGGCGAAGGTGCCCAGGTCCATGACCGTGACGCCGGCGCGTTCGCCCTCGGCGGGCTCGAGCTGCACGGCCTTGGCCAGGGGGCCGATCGGCTCGGTGGACACCGGGGGCAGCTCCGGGTGCTGCGCCCGCTGGGCGAAGCCCACGGAGAACCACTCAACCTGCGTGATGCGGCGGACCTCCCGCCCCTTGACGGTTACGCGCTTGGCCGCCTTGATCTGCCCGAAGACCGAGGGGTACCAGCGCTGCGGCGGGTCCATCTGGGTGATGGAGTGCCAGAACCAGTTGGCCCAGTCGCCCGAGCTCCCGGGGGGCGGCGGGGTCTTGTTGGAGAAGATCTCGCCCTTGACGAAGATCGAGCGCCCCTGGCGCTTGACCTCGAGGGGAAGGCCGATGACGTACTCCGGGCGCGCGCCGGTCCCGATGGGGTTCCCGAGCCAGGACCAATGATTGAGGTCCAGGTTCCCCTGCTCGAGGAAGAGCTTGCGCGAGCCCCAGAGCGCGTCGGCCGCCACGATGTCGCCCTCGCGGTCCACCACGCCGTCGCGGGAGGCCTCGAAGTACACCAGGCGCCGCCCCCCGACGTCGGCCGCCTTGGCCACGTACGGGAGGTGCACGATGATCGCTGCGTCGTAGTCCACGCCGCCACCCTAGAAGCGGCGGCGGTGTGACAGCGAGCTGGACTGGAACGAAAACGACCCCCGCGGGCCTTACCCGCGGGGGCGTCGCGTCGCTTCCTGTGCGCCTACGTCCGGGCGGGCTCCACCATCAGCTCGGGGGGCATCCGGTTGGGGGCGCGGACCCCGGACCAATGTGCGTAGCCAAACTCCTCCCAGATGCGCCCGAAGTGGCCCTCGCCGAAGTCCTGGACGCTGTAGCCGCAGATCACCGAGCGCTCGCCCACCGAGCACGGCACCTCCACCCCGGACTTGATCGAGAGGGCGTCGCGGTTGTCGTCCATGAAGACCCGCGCCAGCCAGAGGGGCACCTCGCCGGCGCGCTCGTGGATCTCCTTGGGCACCGTCGCCGAAAGCACGCCGTACACGGTGAAGGGGTCCATCCCGTCAAGGGCCTGGTCGAGCGTGTCGCCCTTGCCGGCGAACTTGACGATGATCCGGCCACCGCTCGCCTTGAACTCGAGCTGCGCCGTCGCGACGTACCAGCGCTCGGTCGCCTCATCCGCGACGCCCCGGTCCCACGGGCCCCGCGTGTACAGGGCAGCCTGCACGCTGTCCAGCTTCAGCGGGAAGTCGTGCCGCGCCATGGCCGCGACCACGCGGCGGGTCCCCTCCATCTGGAGCGGGGTCTTCAGCACCACCACGTCCTGCCGCTTCTCCCACATGCCGTTTTCGACCTTCATACCTCTCCCCCTTTCACCCAGCGCTGCAACCGCTCGGCGGCGCGCTCGATGTTGCTTCGCCCCACGGGGTTCGCGGAGTGGCTTACGATCCGGGGCAGCTCGCGCAGGTCATGGGCGACCACGTAGCGCTCGAGCCAGTTGATGAAGTCGTAGCCGGTCTCCCCTTCCCCGAGGTCGTGGTCGAGGCTGATCTCCTCTACCCCCTCGAGGCCGTGGCCCTCCACCCACGCCCGGAGCTCCGCGGCGGTACGGAACAACCGGTATCCCGGGGGTGGTGTGCGCAGGTCATCGAGGAACAGCCGTAGACTCATCGTGTCTCCCTTCTGCGCGTCCATTATACCGGACAGACGGGAAATCATGCAAGCATTTTGCGGCACCTTCCCCTTACCGGGTGTTGGCCGCGCCGGTTTTAGGGGGCATACAATCGGTGGGTCTGTACGTGCCGATGTACACGGCCTGCATCCGTGCTAACATGAGGCATGCGCGATAATGTCTATTATCGCTTCGTACACCAGGCTCCGGCCCCGGGTTTTCTCGCTCTCCTTCCACCTTGGCCCCTAGGGTGGTCACATGGCTAGAGGCGGTTACCGCGGCGAGGCGTTTCCATGGGGGGCGGTCAAGCCCGAGCGGCGAGCTGAGAAGGTGCGCGCGATGCTCGAGGCCGGCGACCGGGCCGGCCTGTGGGCCCTGGTCAAGCACCACCTCATGACCTGGGGGCGTGCGGGCGCGGCGACGAGCCCCCACACCCTGCGCACCTACCGCACCGGGCTGAACAGCTTCCTCGACTACCTGGCCGAGCTCGGGCTCGAGGGGGAGCTGCTGGCCGAGGCGGTCCTCGATCCGTCGGAGGACCTGGGGGCTGAGTACCTGCGCCACCTGCAGCGTCACCACGCCCCCGCCACCGTGAACAACCGCCGGGCGGCGGCGCGGGCCTTCTACCGGGCGCTGCAATGGGCCCGGGCCACGCAGACCAACCCCTTCGACCTGGCCCCGACCGTGCGGGACCCGACGCCGCGCCACGAGAAGCGCCGCCCCTACGAGGACGACGAAATCAAGCGGTTGACCCGAGAAGCGGACCCGCACGAGCGGGTCATGGTGCTGCTCGGGGCCCAGGGCGGGCTGCGCATCTCGGAGGCGGCGCGGCTTCGCTGGGACGACGTGGACCTCGGGGCGAAGCGGATCACGATCCGGGACGGCAAGGGAGGGAAGACGGCGAGCGTCCTCATCCCCAAGGGGCTGCGCGCCGCGCTCCGCGCCCTTCGCAAGGCCGAACCCGAGGGCGAGTACGTGCTGCCCTGGCGTACGCCTGCGAGCATCCGGCGCCGGCTCAAAGCGCTGTGCGACCGGGCCGGCGTACGCTACAAGGGCTACCACGCCCTGCGGCACTACTGCGGCACCTACATCTACCAGCAGACGGGCGACCTGAACACGGCCGCCCGCCAGCTGCGGCACTCCCAGCTGCAGACGACCGCGATCTACGCAAAGTGGGCTGAGGAGATGGCGCGCGAGCTCCTGGACGGCTGGGACTAGGCCCGGCCACAAGGGAGCGGGCCGCCCCGCGGGGCGGCCCTTTGCGCAAGAACACCGTCGGCGTTCACGAGAAGGCGTCGAAGCTCTTGGCGTAGCGGTAGGGGTCGTCGAGCGGCGTGTTGCTCGACACGTACGAGACACCGAAGCCCTTGGTGACCGGGTACTTCTTGAGCAGGCGGCTGCGCACCGTCTTGCGGTCGCCGTTGACGGGCACCACGGCCACCTTGGAACCGTCCGAGGCCCGGGTCACCACGTAGTAGTCGTAGCTCTTGCTCATCTCGTACCCCCTCTCTGCATGTCCAGTATACCAGACACCGGCCCCGTCCGCAAGCGTCAGTTCTGCAGCTTGTGGGCGGGGAACTCGAGCCCGTACTTCTTGACCCGCGGCGGGGCCTTGGGGAAGTCGGGGCCGATCTTGCCGCCGTTGGCGTGGAGGTGGTCGCTGACCTGCTTCATGTACGCCACGCCCTCACGCTTGACGGCCTCGCGCTCGTGCGCGGGCACCAGCTTCCGCAGGTTGTCGTCCTTGTAGAAGTTGTCGTGGGCGTGGTCGGCCCAGACGTTCTGCCAGGGGTGCCGCAGCTGCACCTCGAGCCGCTGCCCCTTGTGCCCGATGCCGTTGAAGTGCACCGAGCGGTAGCCGTCGCGCGAGCCGTCGTGCACCTCGTGCTCCAGCACCTTGAGGTGGGGGTGGGGGTTGTCCATCAGGCTCTTGAGGCGGCGGTGGGCCTCCTCGAAGTGGGCCGGGTCGTGCACGGTCACGCGCAGGCCCACGGTATCGCCCAGGCGGTTGAAGTGGCGCGGCTGCTTGCCCGGGCGCCCCATCTTCTCCGCGACCTTGTACGGCTCCTTGATGCGGCCGCCGATCTGCACGTTCAGCCCCTGCAGCACCTTTTCCAGGTGCGCCTTGGCGCGGTCGTGGGCCTCTTCGGCGATCGGATGCAGGTGCTCGGAGATGTGCTGCTGGACTTCCGGCGCGGTGTGCGGCACCCAGCGGCGCCCGCTGGGGGTCTTCACCCGCACCATCATCCGGCCGCTGGGAAGCACGCGCATGGCGCTCGCGCCCTGGGCCTTGGCGAGGAGCGAGAGGGCCAGCTCGACGAGCGAAAAGGAAGACGCTAGGGTGCGATCCATGGCCGCACCCTAGCGTCGGGGACGGTGGGTCGTTACGCTCCGACGGCGTTGGCCGGCCCCATGTCGGGGTCGTAGAGCACGTAACCCTCGCCGGACGGCCAGTAGCTGTGCCCCTGGTAACGCTCGCCCCAGAGCGTCTTCTGCTCGGCGTGGTGCAGCGCGGCCAGGAAGAGCGACCACTCGTCGGGGTAGAGCTGTTCGAGCCGGGCCACGGTCTCCGGCTCGTCGTGGGGGTGGGGGAGATGCACCGACGGCAGCGTCTCCGCGTCCGTTTCCCGGCGCAGCCAGCGCTTCAGCGGCCACCAGTACATGCCGTAGGCCTTGTAGCTGCCAGGATCCCGCTGGAGCAGCTGCACCACCCCGCTCAGGGCTTCACGGTCCACCTTGCGCTTGCTCATCGCGTCCTCCCCGTCATTTTATGGTAAAGCTCCACGAGCGAGGCCTTCACCAGGTACTCGGCCTGCTCGGGGCGCGGTATCGCGCGCCAATGCCGCTTGCCCAGCACCCGCTCGGCGTAGAAGGGCAGCGCACCGAGGGCGTCGTAGCCCAGGTCGCGCTCGCCGTGGTGTTTCCGCCACAGCTCGATGTCCTCGGGGGTGTTGGTGAGCAGCCGCTCGCCCTCTTCAAGCGGGATGCCGGGCTTGGCGTACGAGGCGGTGCGGTGCTCGGGGACGCCCTCGCGGTTGACGACCCAGGCCCCGATGCCGCCCCGGTCCTGCTTGGCCCACTCCTTGAGCGCTTCCTGGATCCGGTCGTGGTGCCGGCGCACCACGTCGGGGTGCACCTTCTGCAAGCCGGTGACGCCCACGTGCCGCAGCCGCTGCGCCAGCTCCTGCCCCAGGGTTTCGTCGTCCACCCGCGGGCGCGCGAAGATGTTGCCCAGCTCGGCCACGTCCTCGATCTTGTAGCTCGAGGGCTTGGGCTCGGAGCCGTAGCGCTGCAGCGGCACCAGCGGGGCGATCTGCATCGTCTTGGTGACGGGGCTGACCGAGAGGATGCGGAAGTGCCGCACGCCGCCGTCCTTGGTGTGCTGCTCGATGTGGCCGCCCTCCACGAAGACCTGGCCCGACGGGGCGATCACGAAGGGACGGCCCTCGCGGATCGCGTCCAGCTGGTCCTTGCTCACCTGCTCGTTGCGCTCGAGGTCGGACATGCGCGCCCGCCACTCGCCCTCGAGGCGCTTGAGCTTGCGGCTGCGCTCCTCCAGGCGCCGGTTCCACACGGCCACCTTCTCGGGGCTCCCCTCGGCGTGCGCCTTCTCCAGGTTGGCCTGCGCCTGAGCGACCAGGCCGCGCTGCTTCTGGACGGAGTGGTGCAGGATGCTCGCCTGCTGCAGCTTCTGGACGGTGGCCTGCCACGCGGCGGCCTTGGCCTCCTCGAGGCGCTTTTTCTTCTGCTTCTCCAGGATCGCCCGCACGTCGTCGGGGTTGTCGGCCGTCTGCATGAGCATCTGGGTGTAGGGGTCGTTCTCCGGGTCCATGGCGTCGGCGTTGCGGGCGCGCTCCTCGGTGCTGTTCCACAGGATGTCGGTCCAGCCCTTCTTACCGAGCATGGTGCCGTAGGTCATGGCGTCCACGGAGCCGCGCGCCAGCAGCACGTGGTTGCGCACCTTCTCCTGGGTGTTGCCCTGCCGTACGGCGCGGCCCAGGCGCTGCCAGTAGGTGCCCGGGTCCCAGGGGATGTCCAGGTGCACCATGTCGGTCGTGCCCGTCTGCAGGTTGAACCCCTCGCCGATGACCCCGGTGGAGCCGATGACCACGCGGATCTTGCCGGCCTTGTAGGCGGCCTCGATGTCGGCGCGGGCGGCCGAGCTCTTGGCCGTCTTCGAGGTGACGACGGCGATCTGGTCTTCGGGCACGCCCGCCTCGATGAGGTGCTGCTTAAGCCGGGCGTAGGCGTTGGTGCGGCTCTCCTCGAGGTGCTTGGCGACCAGCTTCCGCAGCTTGGCGGTGGTCATGCCCTCATGGGGGAGCTTGTTGCGCTTGGCGTACTCGCGCAGGGCGTCCTCGCCCATGTCCTCGGCGGGGTTCTCGTCCATGGACGACTGCCCCAGGTCCATGAACATGACCACCTTCCCGCCCTCGCTGAGCGCCTGTTTGGCGATCTCGCCCGCCTTCTGGAAGCGCGGGTTGGGCAGGTGCCCCAGGCGCTCGGGGTCGTAGACCGCGGGGTCGAGGGTGAGGAAACGCATGCGCGCCAGGTAGGAGAAGAAGTGCTCGTCGCCTTCGGCTTCGCGGTTGGCCGCGGCGTGCTGGGCGGCGGCGGCCAGGGCGCGGTACTCCGTGTGCTGCTCGGGGTGCATCTCGAAGATGTGCTCGTGGTCCTCGCGCTCGGGGATCTTGAGACCCACCTCCTGCGCGGTGCGCCGGAAGATGTAGCGGTTCATCAGTCCCCGAAGCTCCCCCAGGTTCTTGAACCCGAGGACGGCGGTCCGCACCTCCACGCCGCCGGGCGTGGCCACCAGGGCATTGCCGATGTCCGTGTAGCGGCTGATGAACGCCTCCGGGGTGGGCGCGATGCGGTCTACGGCGTCGGTGACGTAGCGCAGCATGTTGTAGACCTCGAGCGGCGAGTTTTTGGTCGGGGTGGCCGTGAGGGCGTAGATCCCGCTGCCGTCGTTGTGGTCGCGCACGTGCCGCGCCTTGATCAGCATGTCGAGCGCGCGCTGCGACTCCGAGCCGGCCCCCAAAAACTTCGGCGACTCGCCGAAGACCCGCGGCGCCGCATGCAGGTTCTTGTAGGCGTGGTGCTCGTCCGAGATGAGCGCGTCCACGCCCAGGTCCTCCCAATGCACCGCCCGCACCTGGTCGCCGAAGAGCTTGGCCGTGGCCTTCTCCATGGCCTGCTGCATCTTGCCCACCCAGTCGCGCTCGCTGCGCTTCTTGCGCTTGTCGTGCTGCGCCTCCTCGAACTCGCGGGCGCGCACCACGTCGTCCTTGACGTAGCGCTCGAGGGTTTCGGGCCGTACCGGGATGGCACCGAACTTGTCGCGGGTGATGAGCACGCGGGTGATGCTGGGGTCCGCGGCGAGGCGCGCGAGCTTGGTGGCCACGTCCTTCATTTTGTCCTCGCGCCAGACCTTCTTCTTGGGATCAAAGGTCTCGCCGATGACCATCACGTGGTCCCCGGGGACGCCCCGGGCCACGTCCGCCCGGGACAGGGCGCGCAGCGCCGCGCGGAAGCGCTCGGGCTCGAGCCCGCTGGCCTTCTCGGCGTCGTTCAGGTTGATGAGGTCGCGCTCCTTGAGCAGATCGTAGACCTTCTGCGCGTCCGCGGCGGTCTGCTCGTCGGTGCCCTCGGGGACGGCGAACTCGCCCGTGATGTACCAGCGGCCGCTACCGAGCTCGGCGTAGCTGTTGCGCCAGTTGCCCATCAGGCTCTTGGGCATGACGTGCATGACCCGCTTGGCCCGGCCTTCGTGCTCGAGGAGCTGGGCTAGCGCGAGGCCGGCGTACGTCTTCCCGAGACCCACGTCGAGGGCCATGATCGAGTTGCCGGTGTCGAGGGCGTGCCGCACCGCCTCCGTCTGGAAGTCATGCAGCGGCGGACCCTTCCAGTCGGGGATGTCCAGCGCCTCGTTGCTGTACTTGGGCGGGATGTAGCTGTTGTAGGTGCGGTTGTAGCCCTCTTCGAGCTCTTCGCGGTAGTCGGAGCTGGCCGCCCACGCCTTGAACTGGTCGGCCCACTCCTGCTCCTGCTTGCGGGCCTCCTCGCGGTACTGCGCCTTGAGCGCGTCCAGCTCGGCGCGGGTCATGGTCCTCGTCTGCTCGGCCGTGAGGCGCCGCACCGGGGTGTCGAAGTTGAGGTACTTGACGAACTCCTTGACGTGGTCGGGGAGACTGTAGCCCTCGGCGTGCTCCACGATGAAGATGCCGGTGTCCGTACGCCGCACATTGTACTGGCCGCCCGGGTCCACGACCTCGCCGATGAAGTCGCGCACCACCTCCGGGCGCACGTAGTGGTCGCGGGCCGTGATCTCGACCTCCTCGAGGGGCTTGCGGGGCAGCTTCTCGCGGAACTTCTTGGCCTGGGCCCGCAGGATCTCGCGTTCGGTGTTCGAGAGGCCCGGGGCCTCGGCGGCCCGCTCCAGCGCCTCGGAGCGCTCGTACACGTCCCCGACGTAGAACTCGTCGTCGGGAATCCAGCGCCCCGACTCGTCCATGGCGTAGCCGTTCTCGGCCAGCCACTCCATGGCCTGCGTGGTGCCCCAGCCTTTCCCCGCCAGCACCGAGGCCAAGCGGGTGGGGGTGAGGCGCCGCTGCCGCGCAAGGTGCGCCGCGACGGCGTAGGGGTCGGTGTAGTCCACCCCCTCGCCGCGCTCGCCCGTGACCGGGTTGAGCAGGTGCTCGGCCACGTCGCCCTTGGGCGTGACGGCGCTGAGCAGGTGGGCGAGGCTGTGCCGGCGTTTGAGCTCGCCGGCCAAGTGTTGGTGGGGGTTGCCGTACTCCTCCAGGTAGCGCTTCAGGGACTCGACCACCGCCTTACGGCGCGCCTCGGCGTCGGCCGGGCTGCCGTTGTTGAGCACGTGCACGTACTCGCGCAGCTCGTCGGCGATGCTGACCGCGGCCGCGAGGCGCGGGTCCTCGCCCTGGATCGTGTGCCAGCGCCCGTTGCGGAAGACCAGGCGGCCGTCCTCGCTGACCGTCCCCTCCTCGACGCGGCCGCGCTCGAGGTTCGAGGCCGCGCTCGTGGCCCAGTCGCGGGCCGATGCGTACTCGTCCCCGTAGTGGCGCTCCAGCGCCGCCATGTCCGCCGGCTGTTCGTCGGTGGGGGCCTGGGCCAGGCGCTCGAGCAGCCCGGGCTCGAGCTCGCCCTCGATCTTCTTGTAGCCGTGGTACGTGGTCTCGCCGCTCCACGTCCCGAAGAGGTGGTCGTCGCGCAGGTGCAGCTTGCCGTCCAGGAAGTCGCGCGCGGCGTCCGTGAGCACGCCCGCCTTCTCCAGGGCCTCCTCGCCGTGGCGCTGCACCAGGCGCAGGAGGGTCATCCCCTCATCGTCCGGGCGCTTGCGCACCACCAGCACCACCGGGGGCACCCCCGAGTTGGACTCCTTGAAGACGCTGGAGGGGAGCTGGTAGGCCCCCAGGACCTCCGCCCGGGCCAAGAGGCGCCGGCGGAAGTCGCGGGTCGAGGGGTTCTCGACGGGTCCCGGGTTGATCAGGTGCACGCCCACGCCGCCGTCCTTGAGGCGGTCCAGGGAGGCGTCAATGAAATACTGCTCGGCCTTGGCGAGCCACGGCTTGCCCTTGCCGATCAGGCTGCCGCGGATGCCGTAGGGCGGGTTGGCGATCACCGCGTCGTAGGTGTGCTCCTGCCCTTCGCCCTGGTTGTACTCCTCGAAGGACAGGCCGGGGTAGACCTTGTGCCCCCGGGGCTCGTGCAGCAGCTTGCCGATCTTGCCCGATACCTCGGAGAGCTCGACGCCGGTCACGCGGGTGCCGTCGGGGGCGGTGTGCAGGAAGACGCCGTTGCCCATCGAGGGCTCGAGCGCGGTCTTGGGCTGGCCGGCCACGCGGTGCAGCAGGGCCCACATGGCGGCCGCCAGCGGCGCCGGGGTGTAGTGGGCGTTCAGGTCGCCCGTCAGGCCGCCCTCGCCGGTGTAGGCGGCCAGGACCTGGCGCTCCTCCTCGGTGGGCTCGCGCTTCTCGTCTTCCAGGCGCTCCAGCAGCTCCACGGCGCGCGCGTTGGCCTTGGTGCGCTGGGCAACCGTGGCCTTGGGCAGCAGCGCGAACCCGAACCGGGGAATACGCTTCAGGATCTCGCGCAGGGGGCGCGCGTAGTTGAGTCCGCGGCCTTCGGCTTCGGCCTGGGGCGGCTCCTCGGCGGCCGGCTCGGCCTCGGCCTCGGGCTCGGTCTCGGTCGGCTTGGCCTCGGGTTCGGGCTCCGGCTCGGCCTGGGGTTCGGCCGCTCCGGCTTCCGCCTCGGGCGCGGTCGGCTTGGCCTCGGGTTCGGGCTCCGAGGTGGCCTGGGGCTCGGGTTCGGTTTCCTGCCGGGGCGCGCTCGGGGCGCTTTCGGGTTCCTCGTCCACGCGGTGCCAGCGCCCGCCCTTGAGGCGGTACGTGTGGGCCCCGTCGGCGAAGACGACCGTCTTCTCGGCACCCTCCCGCAGGTGCTGATCGGAAGGGTCGGCCGGCAGCTCCGCGGGGGCCGGTCCCGCGGTGTCGGGCACCGACGGCTCCACCTGCGGCGCGTTCTTGCCCTCCCAGCGCTCGCGCGGCACTTCATGGTAGAAGTGGTCGGTCAGGTTCTGGGCGAAGACCCGGGCGAACTGGGGGTCGCGTCCCCGCAGCTCGTAGCCGCGGATCGGGTCGTGCGTCGCCGTCTCCTCCAGCTCGAGGGCGCCGTCGGGAGCCACCTTGTACACCAGCTCGCCGTCGAGGTAGATGTCGCTCATTGGGTCGTCGGGGTCGGCGTGGCGGTAGTGGGTGAGGTACAGCCGCGGCGCGCCGTCCCGCCCCGGGTGGCGCTCGATGACCAGCGGCAGGAAGGGCGGGTTGGGGATGCGCAGGTGGTAGTCGCCGTCCTCGTCCCCCTCGCGCAGGACGTGCTCACGCAGGCCGGCCCGCTCCAGGAACTCCGCCACCGCCTTGGCGTCGGCGCTCTTCTGGCGGTCGGCGGGGGCGACGGCCGGCCCCGCGTCCTGTTCGGGCTCGGCCGGCTTGGGCGGCTCCAGCTCCCCGCGGCTGGCCAGGCGGGCCGCGGCCTCGACCTTCTTGGCGAGGGCGCCCGCCGTCTTGATCAGGTTCTCCGAGCCGTGGTCCACCCGTCCCCCGGCGTCGTAGGCGAAGCTGCTCGCGGCGTACAGGTCCTTCATCGCCGCCTGCAGCTTCACCAGCATGCGCTGCAGGCGCGACAACGGGTCGTTCCCGCGGGGCAGCTTGCGCGGGCGCAGCTTCTTGCGCTCCCACTTGGGGGCCGCGTTGGAGTCGAAAACGCGCTCCACCTCGCGCTCGAGCTCGTCCAGGGCGGCCTCGGGATCGCGGCGCAGGGTCGCTTCCCAGTCGTCCGGCGCCGGCCGCTCTTCGGGTTTGGCCTCGGGTTTGGCCTCGGTCTCGGTCGGCTTGGCCTCGGCCTCGGGCTTGGGGGCGGCGGCCTGCGGCTTCGGCTTCTGCGCGGCCTCCGCCTCGCCGTCCGCCTTCTCCCAGTACGTCTGCGTGTGAACCTTGCCGCTCTTCTCGCGCACCACCTTTTTGACCGGCTTGAGGTGCGCCTTGTCGTGCCGGCGGTCGAAGAGCGACGGCTGCTCGGGCTGGCGGCCCTGCCCGTCGAAGAGTGCGGGCTGGTCGGGGGGCGGCGCCTTGCGCCGGCGCGTCCCCGCAGAGCGCCGCGTGCGGCGCGCGGACCGGCTGGGGGCTGGAGGGAGGTTGAAGAGGGCCTGGGCCTGGGCTTTGATGAGGTCGTAAATCTCGCGTAGGGTCATTCGGTCGCCTCCACCGCGCGGGCCGTCCCGCGCTCGAGCACGTGGCTCAGGTACTCGTCTTCCAGCGCGCTTCCCCGCGGGGCGCGGATGCCGTCGGCGGCCGCGCGGGCGGCCTCCTCGTGGCGCTCGGCCACGCGACGGGCGGCACCGCGCGCTGCGGCCTCCTCCACGTGGGCGCGCGCGATCTCGGCGCTGATCTCGGCCAGCAAGCGCTTGGCGTCGTCCTTCATGGTGCGCACCTTATCCGCCGTGGTGGTCAGTCCTACCCGAAAAGCGTTCCCTGCTGCGCCGCGGGGTTCGGCGCCGGCGGGGGCGGGGGCGTTGGATCGTCGTCGTCGTCGCGCTCAGGGCGGGACAGGCCGGCCAGCTGCAGCTGCAGCGCGAGGCCGGTGTCGTCCATGTGTTCGTACGGCCCCTGGAAGATCTGCCCCAGGAGGCGCTTGCGCTCGAGGCGTTCCAGGTTGGCGCGGTCGTGGTCGGTGTCCGTCATGAGGGTGTGGATCTCGATCGCCTTCTTCTGCCCGAGGCGGTCAATCCGCGCCGAGCGCTGCTCCCACGTCTTGTGCGTCATGGGCAGGTCGTAGTGCACCAGCCACTCGCCGCGGTGCTGCAGGTTCGCGCCGGTCGCGCCGGCGTCGGAGGCGACGATGATGTCCACCTCGCCGCGGTCGAAGCGCTGGCGGATGCGCGCCTTGTCCTGGGCGCTGTGCCCCCCGTGCAGGACGGCGACCTTGTGCCCGGCCCGCTCGAGGGCGGCGGCGATCTCGGCCACCGCCTTGCGGTTGTGGGCGAAGACCACGCCGCCCTTCCCGCGCCGCTGCTCCGCGAGCGAGAGCAGGTGCTGGATCTTGGCGTTGCGGTCGGCGGGGGCCTCGTTGATCACGCGCGCCTTCGCGGCCTCATGCAGCACCCCGAGGCTGCGGTTGAGTTTCTGGGCGACCTGCTCGTGCTGGGCCTCGGGGACGCCCTCGAAGCTGCGGGGCGAAAGGGCCCGCAAGGCCTCCAGGTCCACGTCGCCGCGGTCGCGGGCGCGCACGGCGCGCTGGTAGGCGGCGCGCACCTCTTCCAGCTGCGCCCGCTGCTCCGGGTGCAGCGGGATCGGGGCGTGCCCGCTGGGGGTGTCGCCGCGGGTGCCGTCCGCGCCCCAGACGACGCGCTTGGTCGTCCCCGAGGGCACCACGTCGTGGTAGACGTAGCGGTCGGCCAGCCGCTTCAGCGCCTCACGTGCGGTCAGCGCGTCCACGCCGTAGCGGCGCCGGAACTCGGCCGCGTCGCCGAAGCGCTTGGGGTCGAGCTTCTTGAGCCAGTCGCCGATCTCGGAGGCGTCGTTCTTGACCGGGCTCCCGGTCATCAGGGTGCCGTACGGCGACAGGCTCATCGCGGTGTCGAGCACGGCCGTGAGCAGCGACTCCGCCTTGCCCTGGCGGTTCAGGGCGTCGTGGGCCTCGTCCACGGCGACGTAATGCAGGGGGATCCCGTGGGCCTCCAGGGCCTCACGCATGAGGCGCTGGCGCTCCGGCAGGTCGGCCTCGAGGAAGCGGTCCTTGAACGCCTCGAGGTCCTCCCCGTGGTGCTCCGCCATCAGCTTGAGCATGTCGTCGCGGAAGGCCTGGTGGGTAACGGCCACCATGTGCACGTCGGGGGTGGCGTAGGCGGCCCGGCGCTCTTCGTGCGTGGCCTCGCGCGCGTGCCAGCGGAAGCGGCCGGGCTCGAGCACCCGGGCCATCTCCTCGCCGAACTGGTCGCGCACGATCGAGGGCACCACGAACAGGCCCTTCTTGGCCTCGCCGCGGTGGTGGAGCTCGGTGAAGGCCCCGATCGCCACCGAGGTCTTGCCGCTCCCCGTCCCCAGGAAGGCGGCGAGCTTGCGGCCTTCGATAATGGCCTTTATCGCCCGCTGCTGCTTCACGTACTTGGTGCCCTTGCCCATGGTCACGGGGTACATCTGCACCGGGCTCATGCCCGCGTGGACGCTGCCGGCAACCTCCGGCATGAGGGCCGCCAGCCGCTTCTCGACGGCGGGGGGCAGGGCGTGCCGCTCGAGGTGCGGCACCGGGGCCTCGGGCTCGACCGCCTCGTCGCCGGCGTTGGCGAAGAGGCTGGCCTGCGCCATGCGCGCGGCGCGCTCTTCCTCCTTCTTCTTGCGCCACGCCTCGAGCAGCGACCCCTTCCCGCCCATGTACGCGAAGCGGCCGCCCTGACGCTCCCGCAGGCTGTGCTGCTGGCGGGCGATCTCGTCCTTGAAGCGGCGGTACCCCTCGGGGTCGCGCACCGCCCACAGGTGCTCGCCCCAGCGGTTCGCCTCCTTCGACAGGCGTAGGGGCTGGCCGGTGAGCTTGGCGTGGTAGTGGGCGTAACGGCTCGCCAGCGACCCCCTCATGTGCTCCTGCACCGCCTCGTAGGCGCGCTGCGGCCCGCCGATGCCCTCCACGAACTTGTTCCACTCGACGAGCTCCGCCTGGTCGCCCAGCGCTTCGGTGGCCACCCGCTGGCGGTCGCGGTGCCACTTCACCCAGTCCGGGTTCAAGGGGAGGTCGCTCGCCAGCCGGTCGGGGTAGGGGTTGCCCCGCAGGTTGGCCTTGCCGTCCTCGGTGAGGGTCACGCTGCCGTCGTCGTTTTCCACGTAGTCGCCGCGGCCCAGCCCCATCGCGCGCAAAGTCTCGGCGCGGAGGTCGGGGTCGGCGGCCACATGGTCACGGAACCGCAGCGTGATGGGGGCGTCGGGGTCTACGGGGGCCGGCTCTCCGAAGAGGCCGCCGTCCTGGGGCGCGCCCCACTTCTCCGGCATGGGGTGCTTGGCCTCGTACTCGGCCAGGGCCTTGCGCACCGCGTTCTTGCGCGCGGCCAGCTCCTCGGGGCTCTTGCCCAGGATCTCGGTCAGGTAGTAGTGCCGCAGCGCACGCTGGTCGCGGTGGTCGAGCTCGCCCAGGGGCTTGAGGGCCACCTGCGTGCGCGGATCGGCGAGCACGCTCAGGTAGAGGGCCTTGCGGACCTCCGGGGTGTCGCCCACCGTCTGGCCGTAGAAGTCGGCCTCCCCGGGGTGCTCGCGCTCCACGAAGTCACGGGCCAGGCCGCGCAGCCGCTCATGGAGCTCGGGGTGCTTCTCCTGCAGGCGGTCGTAGTCCACCGGGATCGGTACCCGGTACTCCTCGCCCTTGCGGTTCTTGCGCACCTCCTCGCCCGCCCACGTAGGCAGCAGCTCCTCCAGGTGGCGGTCGTACTCCTCCATCTTCTCCGGGGGCACCCAGTCACGGATGAAGCTGCTCGAGGTGAGCAGGCGCTTGACCTCCGCCGGGGTCCACCCGTCGGCCAGGCGGCTGGCCACGGCCTCCTCCAACCCCGCGCGCACGTCGTCGCGGAAGTTGGGAGCGCGGGCGAGGCGGCGGGCCTTGGGGGGCTCCTGCTGGTCGAAGGCGCTGGCCGGGTAGCGGGCGAAGCCCGCCGGCAGCCAGTCCTCTTCGTCGTGGCGGCCGGCCTTGATCGCCTTGACCCGCTCGGCGGTCTCGCGTTCGGCGGGGTCGGCGTCGGGGGTCAGCCGGTCCATGCCCTGCCGGTTGAGCCGCACCCTGAAGCGGTCGTCGTCCCACTCGTAGGTGTAGTCGCCAGGCTCCAGGCCCAGGGCGCGCAGGGCCGGGATCACGTCGCGGGCGCTCTTGGAGAACTCCAGCTCGAGGTGGTCGGCCGGGGGCTGGCTGAGGGCGAGGTTGAGCGCCGCGGACGCCTCCAGCTTCCCGAGGGCGGTACCGAGGTGCCGGTGGGCCTCTTCGAGCAGGCGCCGCTTCCGGCGCACCAGGTCCATGACCGCCGCGGCGTCGGTGGTCGAGGTGATCGCCGGGATCTCGATCGCACGCGCGGCCTCGAGGGCCTTGGTGCCCCGCTCCATCGCCTCCTTGAGCATGGGCTCGAGGGTGCGGTCGTGGTGTTCGGCCAGGGCCTTGCGGACCTTGTCCAGCTCCTCCTCGCTCAGACCCCGGCGCAGCGCGTGCGCCGTGAGCTTGACCCCCGCGTCGAGACCCAGGGCATCGAGGGCGAGCCGGTCCAGGGTGTCGCGCCCGAGGACCGCGAGCGCCACGTTGCTCAGGTGGGCGTAGGCCCCGGCGGCGTGGTGCTTGTACAGGGCCTTGCGCAACTCGCCGTAGCTCCACCCGGGCTCGGCCGCCCGGTTCACGGTGTCCAGGAAGCTGCGGGTCAGGTCTTCCTTCGCCAGGTCGTCCACCCGGGCCGCGATCTCGCGCGCCAGGTCGGGGTCCACCTCCTCCGTGTGCACGAGCAAGGGGCTGCCGTCTTCACGCGCGTGGGCCTCCTCGAGGGCGCGCACCTCTTCCTCGCTGGCGTCGGGGTCGTGACCCAGCAGCGCGCGCCGCTTGGCGCGTTGCAGCTTGCGCAGTTGGCGCGCCGCGGCAAGGAAGGCACGCACGTCCTCGGCGTGCTGGCGCAGCTCCTCCGGCGTGGGGGCCTCCGGCTTGGGGGCGGCCTCCTCGAGGGCGGCGCCCGCCTCCTGCGCGAGGGGCTGGGCCGCGCGCATGCGCTCCCGGGCGGCGAGCACCCGGGCCTGGACCTCTGGCGCGTACTGCGCGAGCCGCGCCTGGAACGCCTCTTCGGCCTCGCGCTCGAACTCGTCCTGCGTGAGGCCCCGCTCCTCGGCCAGCTGGCGCATGGAGCCCCCGTAACCGCGGCTGGCCACCGGAGCCGTCTCCGCCCCGGGGATCTCGTCGGGTTCGATCTGCCCCCGCTCGCCCAGAACCGCGCTGCGTAGGTCGGGGTCGCGCACCAGGTGCTTGAGGACCTGGCGCTCGATCCGCTTGACGGCCTGGGTCGCGGCGCGAACGTGGCGCGCGGTGGCCAGGCCGGCGGCCAGGGAGGCCGCGTCGCCCTCGCCGGCCGCCTGCTGCGCGATGGTGCGCAGTTGCTCACGGGTCTCGTCGTCGAGCATGCGCTCGAGGTGCGGGTTTCCGGTGATCCGGGCGGCCGCGGCGAGCGCGGCCCGGTGCGCGGCCTCGATGTGCTCCTGCAGCCGCTGGGCCAGCTCCTTGCGCCGCTGGCGCTCCTCGGGGGGCACGTCCGGCTTGGGAGCGCGCTCTTGCTGGCGGCCGCGTCCGATCCGCGTCAGGCGCAACCCGTGCAAACCCTTGGGCCCCGAGACGACGTGGGCCGATCCGTCGGGGTTGACCTTGATCTTGACGTGGACGTAGTCGGGGTGGTCGGGTCCGTGGGGCTTCAGCGTGATCCAGCGCTCGTTGGGCCCTAGGTCGCCCCCGTCCGCCTTGTGCACCAGCTCGGCGGGCTCGAGCCAAAACACCAGCGCGAAGCCGTTTTCGTCGTAAGCCAGGTAGTAGCCCTTGGCCAGCGCACCCTTGGCCCGGGCAATGGCGATCCGTATCGCCTCTCCCTCGTCGTACCCCTCGCGAAGCAGCGCGTTGGCGATCCGCACCGCCCGGCGCCGCACGGGGGGCGCGAGGTGCTTCATGGCATCGGGAAAGCGTTCTGCGGTCCAGGGCATCGCCCCCACCGTAGCGGCGGGGGCGGTTGGGGTGCGGGCCCGGTCGGGGCGTCGTCGCGCTACGGCTGCCCAGCCAGCAGCGAGGCCCAGAAGTCCGCGATCGGGATGCGCCGGGTGACCCGGCCCGAGCCGTCGCACACGTGGCACTTCACCTCTTCGGGCTCGGGCTGGTCGTAGCCGTGCTCGGACCAGAACCTACGTACGAGCTCGTTCACCTGCTCCACGGTGAGCCCGTGACGCTCCTTTGGGGGGTGGGCGGCGTAGAAGGCCTCCCACAGGGGATGCGCGACGATCCCCTGCCCCCGGCACTCGTCGCACCTGGACTTGGTGACGACGTGGGTGACGGTGCCGCCGTAGGCGTCCTCGACCGCGCCCTTGACGGCTCGGACCGCGTCGTGCACGTCGCAGGCGTCTTCGTCGCGCGCTTGTCGCTCGAGCTCGGCCAGGGTCAGCCCATGCCGGCGCGCGAGCCAGTTGGCGAGTTTGCGGGGCATGGGGTTCCGGGTTTTTTCCGGGTCCACGAGCCCCGGGAGGTCGTCGAGGTCATAGGCGCCGAAAAAGTCCTCAAGCGGCTCGTTGAAGCTGGTCTCGCAACCGTACCCCACCTGGAGGTTCCAATCCACGAGCTCAGCGCAGCGGCCGCAGATCTTGTACGTGCTCCACTTGTGGCCGTCCTCGTCCAGAACGTCGTGGCGGTAGTAGGTGGCCTTCGGGGGAATCACGCCGCCGCACGAGCTGCACGTATGCTGCCGGCGCGCCTTCAGGCGCTGTTCCTTGTGGAGCCGTACGTCGCAGTTATCCGTGTAGACCGTCACAGTAGCCATCCGTGCCCCCCCCTTCACGCCAGCGGCCGCCTCGGATCGCGCCCCCCGGCCGATTCGGCCAGCGCCTCCGCCATCATCCCGGCGGTTTTCAGCAGCATCGAGGCGAACCGCAGCGCCTTAACCCGCGTCTCATCGCACGGGTCGTCACCCCCGAGCTCGTCCGCGGCGTCCAAGAACGCTGCGGAGGCGCGCGTGTAGGCTTCGGCCGCCCCGCGCATGAAGATCTCCAGCGTGCCAAGGTGGTCGCCCAGAACAACGCCGGCGGGCACGAGCTCAGCGGCCACGTCCACCAGCTTCTCGGCGACCTCCTGCTCCATGCCACCGTGCTTGAGAATGTTGACGAGCGACGCCTTGCTTGCGCTCCCCTGTTCGGTCGTCACGCCACCACCTCCTCAGCCTCCGGGTACTCCTCGTACAGCCGCCCGTCCAGTTCCCGGCCGGCCGCCCTGCGACCGACGCGCGACATGACGACCGGGCGGTCGAGGTCGGCCGTCCCCCCGAGCTCCACCGGGACAACCTGACCGTCCACGTCGAGCAGGAAGGGCGTCCGCGAGGGTGCCTCCCCCGGGGCGAACTCGCCCCATTGCTTGAAGAAGAAGGCGGCGCCGTACCGGTGCGCCTGGGTGCGCAGGGACCGCACCCAGGCCGGATGCATGGGGCGCGCGCCGCGGCCGGTCTCGCCCCCCACGATCACCCAGCTCACCCGTCCCGGGAGCTGCTGGCCCGGGCGGTCCAGTCGCTCCCCGGTCAGCACGTTGTACAGACCGCCCCCGTCCCGGTCGTCGGCCTGCACGTGGTCCAGCCACAGGCTGCCCAGCAACGGCTCGGCGCTGACGAACCGCACGAGCGGCACCGGGCTGCGGATGCTGGCCAGGTCGAGGGCCCGCTGCGCGAACTCCTGCCGCCCCACCGACACGCCGAACCAGATTGAGGCGGCCCCAATCGGCGCGACGCGGTGCTCCAGGAACTCGTCGAACCAGGTCTCCAGGATGTCCCGCATGCGCCTGGACCGCTTGGTCAGCACCATGAAGCGGTGCGGCTTCTGACCGGCGTGGACGCGGTTCGCGTTAACCTGCTCCATAGTGTTCAGGATCCGCAGGATGGTGCGCGCGGGCAGGTCCTCATGGAAGAGGTCGCCCATCGAGCAGCAAAACACGGCCCGGGGCGCGCGCCACCGCGCGGGGACGCTCAGGCGGTCCTCCAGGAACTGCACTTCGGTAAACGGGCGGCCGTACTGCGCCGGGGCCCCCCTCCACTCCCCCCGCTTCCAGGCGCGGTGCCGCTTCGTATGCAGGCGCTCGGCGTAGCAATGCTTGCACTCGGTGCTGACCTTGGTGCAGCCCACCACGGGGTTCCAGGTCTCCTCCGCCCATTCGATCTTCGTTGGCATGATGCCCCCCTTCTACCTTTCCGTCAGCGGGACCAACGCCGTGACCTTCCGGGTTTCGTAGTCCACGTGTACGAAGTCGAGGGCGCTGAAGTGTTCCCGCACCACCTGCGCGATCCGGTCGAGAACGTCGGCCGTCGAGGCGTCGAACATGACCTGCTCGTCGTGCTCGTCCACGAGCGTGGGCACGTTCGTCACGATGAGGACGGGACCGCCGTCGGGCAGCTGCCACGCGTGCACCGTGCGCTCCTCGCGCAGGCTAGCGTGCATCGCCCTGACCTCCCTCACCCGCCTCGGGAAACAGCTCCACCGTCACCACCGCGCGCATTCCGACGGCGAGCTCCCGCACCGCGCCTTCGTCCGTGGGGATGGTGGCGATCACGCGGTCGTGTTCGTCGGTCAGCACGAGCTCGGGGTCGCCGTTGCACCCCTCGATGACCTCGGACAGGCGCGCGGGGATGACGTACGTGGTCGGGGTCGGTTTAGTCTTGGTCCTGGTCACGCTGCTCCTCCTCCCGCTGCATGGCGACCCGCAGGCTGCGCAGGGCCGTCTCGGTCGCGCGCATCTGGCCGTAGGTGTCCGCGGCCAGCTCGCGCGCCACCGTGAGGGCTGACTGCACCTCCGGGCCCCGGGTTCCTTCCGTGGCCGCATCGGCGACCCGGATCGCGTCGAGCGCGCGCTCGATCGCTTCCTTACCGCGCGTGCGCAGCTCCTCCTCGGCCCGCAGCAGCATGCGGTGCGCGTCGGTGAAGCTGGTCGGTTCGTGCTTGGTCATCCCTGCCCTCCTTTCTGTCGCTGCTCTTTCGGCGGCTCCGCCGCGTACGCCACTCCACGTAGGCCCGCCACGCCTCCGGGGAACAGTAGCGGACGGGCGTGGCCTTCGGGTCGTCGGGCTGACGCACGGGCACCGTCTTGTGCCCGTAACGGCGCAGCCAGTTGTGGGTAGCGCCCACGCTCCACCCGTTCCGCTCGGCCTCCTCCGACACGTGCACCCAGCCCTCCGGTGGGCGCTCGAGGATGCCCGCCTCCCACCGCTCACGCCACTCCACGTAAGCCTGCCAAGACTCCGGCGGGCAGTAGCGGGAAGGAGCGACCCGCGCATCGGGCTGGCGCGCCAGCACCGTGGGGTGCCCATACCGGCGGAGCCAGTTCTGGACCGCGCCTGCGCTCCATCCCCTCCGCTCGGCCTCTTCCGACACGTGCACCCAGCCCTCCGGTGGGCGCTCGAGGATGTCCTTGTACTCGATGATCTGGGCGGCGTCCAGCGGTGCGTACCAGTTGACGCGCCGCCCGCCCGCGCGCGGATCGGGTGCCACGCGCGCCTGAATGCCCAGCGCCTTAGCGCGCGAGAGCACCGTCCGGGTGTGCAGCCCGGTGCGGCGCGCGATGTCGGCCAGCGACAGCCACCCCTCGGGGATGGAGCGCCGTCGCAGGTACGCCTGGAACAAATCGGGCTCGAAGTACAGCCGCCCCTTGTACTTCACCGCGCGCAGCTCCCCCCGGCGCGCCGCGGCGGTCAAGGTGTCCACGTGCTGCCCCGAAAGCTCCTGGGCCCGCTGGCTGGTGAGCCAGCGGGCGGGGCGCTTGGCCACGCGGGGCACGCCGTCGTTGTCCAGGTACTCCTTGGCCACTTCGGCGCGCACGTACGCGCACTTCCCGACTTTGCGGTAGTACGGGCATCGGGTGTAGTTGCGTTCCAGGCGCCACTCGCGGAACGCCGCGTGGCTGACCCCGGCTTCACGCAGCACCCATTGGACCGGTACGAAGATCCCGCTGCGGCGCCCGCACAGATCTTCCGGCGGAGCCGGGCACGGCTTCCGGCGACCATCGGACCGGCGGTCACGCATCGAAGAGCGGCTGCGAGCCGTCACGTCGCGCCACCTCCTCCCCCGCCTCGGCGGCCGTCACCAGGGCCTCCAGCCGGTCCAGGTCGTAGGCGTCCTCACTCGTCTTCGGGGGTATGAGGGCCGGGTCCACGGCCGCCAGCCGCCCGATCAGCTCGCGCCAGCGGGCCACGACCTTCTCGGCGGTCTGGACGGTGTGCGCGGCCATCTCCTCATCGGCACGCTCCAGCAGCTCCTTGAGGCTGTCCGTGGCGCCGCCCGTCGCGTACGCGATCAGCCACGCACGCCCCGGGCGCTCCCGGTACGGGGTGCCCTGCGTGACGGCGTAGTAGCGCTTGCGCCAGTCGTCGGGGTTGAACCCTCGTTCCACCCGCAGGAGCTGGGCGTCGCTGACCTCCAGACCCTCGTCTTCGTCGCCGGCGATGAGGGTCGTCTCGCTCACGGGCGGCGGGGGTTCGAGCGTGAGCGCCTGCGCCTCCTGGGTCGCCGCCTGCACGATGGTCGAGAACACCCGGCTGGTGAGGCGCATGGCCTTCGGGTCCGGGGTGCTCATCCGCAGCCCCCAGATGGGTGCGTTGAACCGCCCACCGTCAGGGGTGGTTGTGTTCTCGATCTTGGTGTAGAGCTCGAAGGGAATGCCCGCGATGCGCCCCCGCGTGATCTGGGCCGTCTGGTTGATCATGCTCAGGATGTTCCGGGCTCCGCGCGAGCTGGTGGTGCGCAGGCGGTAGTACCCGTAGCCGTCCGGGAAAACGATCATGGGGCGGCCGTCCTCATCCCACTCGGCGAGCAGGAAGTAGACGAACGTGGCCACCTTGCACTCCCGTACGGTGCGCTCGTATTCGGGGGTGCCTTTGAGGTACACCTCCCGTTTGTTGGCCCCCCGGATCACGGTGATCTGCTTGTCGTCACCGTAGGCGGCGAGCTTGGTTGCCGTGTAGTACACGTAGCGCTGGTGAAAGAACAGCGACGGGCGGTCGAACGGAAACGTGATGATGAGCGACTTACCGCCGCGGCGCTTCAGCGCCTCCACCAGGCCTGGGGCGCGCTCCGCGCCGTGCACGATGATCTTGCCGTCGCGGGACACGCGCGGGCGGCCGTCGCCCGTGCGCTCCCCGAGGCTGATCGTCGCCATTGCGTCGAGGTGGTAAGCCACGTCCTGCACGTCCATGGCGTACTGGTCCAGGACCGTGGCGGGCTCGGGGGTGTAGGGCGGCAGCACCAGGTCTGGCGCGCCGTCGTCCTGGGGCTCCGCCGGAACCGCGTGTACGAGCTCTCCTGCGATGGGTTTCATACGTCCTCCTTTCCGTTGGTCTGCGTGTGCTGGGGGTGGACGGTGGGGGCGCGGCCGGGCGGCGTCATGCGAGCATGCCCCGGCAACGGCGTCTCAGGCACCGCGCCAGCGACCGCAGCACCGACTCCCGGTCGCGCTGGCGGTTGGTCTTGCAGATACGCCCGTCGCGGGCCTCGGCCTCGCCGTAGTAGCCGAGCTCCGTGTCGTAGCGCACGAAGTGACGGCGGGAAAGCGCGCGCACCTCCGCCTCGTGCGGGTTGGTGCCGATCCGGGCGTCGGCGAAATCCTGCGCCAGCTCGCGCAGCTCCTCATGCGTTCCCCGGGCGCGGTAGGTCCAACCCTGTTCCGTGGACCACAGCACCAGGGTCGCGTCGTTCCGAGGGCCCGTAATGGCCCACCCGATCGCCAGACCCATCACTCGACCTCCCCGAACCCGAAGTCGCGCTCCATCGTGCGGCGCTCCAGGTCCTTCTTCCATTGCTCCCAGACGTTGAGAGCGCGCTTGCGGGCCTTGGGCGCCTCGACGAAGCCCACGACCCGGATGGTGAGCAGGTCCTCCTCCGGGCGCTCGATGGCGACGCGGATGCCGCCCTGCCGCAGGCGCTCCACCAGCGCCTCGATCTGCTTCACGCGCTCGGGGCCCTCCTCCCGGCGAACCACCAACCCGCCGGTGCTGTAGAGCATCCCCGCGTCGTGCTCCTCGAGCACATGCTCATAGGCCGCGAACTTGGCGAAACACTTCGGCCCCAGGGCCCCGATGCCGGGAATCTCCCGCCCCTGGCCCTTGAGCAAGCGCCCGCACGCGGCACAACGGTCTCCGGCTTTTCTGGGTGTCTTCATGGCAACCTCCCACGTGTCCAGTTTATCGGACACGCGAGAAAGCTGTCAAGCTGTACACCCTGTCTGTCTACTTGCTGGCCGCGGCGATCAGCGCCTGCAGCTTCTCCTCGAAGTCGGGGTCCGCCTCAGCGCCGCGGTCGGTCGGGGTGCCGGCGTGCGTGACCAGGATCCAGCGGCAACGGCAATGCGGGTGCAGCGGGATGGCCGCGTGTTCGACGGGGTCGCGGCGGCCGATCGGGTTCTTGCCCACCCATACGTCGAGCTTGGGGTCGCCCGGGCCTGGGTGCACCACCGTGAACCGCCGACCATGCAGCGCCCGGCACTTGTCGCAGGCGTCCCGGGCGGCGCTCCACTCCACCAGAGCCCCCTCGGGCAGGGCGGCGATGAAGCCGGCCGAGCGGTTGCGCGCCGTCTCGGTGAGGGCGACGCGCCGCCAGTCCCGGTTGAGGACTCCGAAGCGGTCGGCAAGTGCCCGGGCCAGGTCTATGGGCTGGCGCCGGTCCTCCTCCCACGCGTAGATCGTCTGCAGGATGGCGTGCCGAGTCTGGTCGTCCAGGAAGCGCACGTGCTCGGCAGCGCGCGCCCGCGCGAACTCGATGCGCGCCGCGTGGCGCTCGCCCAGCAACCCCGTGTAGCGCTCGAGCATCACCTCGGGCCGCACTCGCAGGGCGTAACCGCCCTGCACCAACCCGACGATGTAGCTCGCCACGGCGCGCTGCTGCGCGCGTGTCTCGAGCTTGCCCCGCCCGTACCACTCCTCGGTGATCACGCGTACGAGGTCCCGGTAAGCCTCCGGGGGCACGTCCCCGGGGGCGTAGCCGGCCAGGCGCTCCTGGAAGAGGCGCTGCGCGCGCTCAAGGGCGCGCCGGCGCGCCTCGGCCTGGCTCGCCTTGGCCAGGGTCTCGACGTGGTACGTGGACCGGATGAGGTCGGCCGGCAGGCTGGGCAGCCCGAGCACCCGGTGCAGGTCGCGGTGGACATGGTACAGGTACGTGGTCCCCAAAGCGGTCATGGACCGCTCGAGGGCTGCCACCAGCGGGTCGGGGTCCGGGCTCCAAACGTCGCGCTCGGAGGCGGCCGCGGGCCTCATGCCTCTCCCCCATCGGGCACCCGCACCAGGCGGCCCTTGCGGGCGATCTCGACCAGCGTGCGCAGCTCCCGGCTCCGTGCCTCCGGCAGCGGCTCGCCCATGACGACGCGCCCTCGGAGCCTCCCCTCACGCGCCAGTCGGACGAAGGTCTCGGCGGGGATGCGGGTCATCCCCCCGTAGTAGCTCCGGGGGATGTGGGCGAGGTAGGCGGCCTTTGCCTCCCGTGCCGATCGGAACCCCAGCATTACCTTGTCCTCGTCGTGCTCCCCGGTGTCGGGCCGGACCTGGTGCACCACGTAGACGTAGCGCGCGTTCTCGTAGGGGCCTACGTACACGTCGAGGTGATCCGGCCGCTTCTTGCCCGGCTCGCGGTCCACGCCTTCCGTGCCGCGGATGTAGCCGTAGTCGTAGCGCATGAGGGTCTTGCCCTCACGCCCGTTTTCGTCGCGCCACGGGCGGTACTGCCCCTTCTTGGCCTCGATGCTGATCTCCAGCCCGCGCCAGCGGCGCCGGCCGGCGAGTGGGTACCCCGTCGCGTGCGCCTTGGCGAGACGCACCACCAGACGCGGCATCATTCGACCTCCTCCGGCCAGTCCTCGATGGCCGTCACGCTCACGGCCTTGGCGGCCAGGTCCTCATCGCCGCGGCCCGGAGCCCTGGGGACATGGTGCTCGAGGGCCCACTCCTCCTCATCGGGTGACGCGGGGCCCTCCTCTCCCCCGGCACCTTCGGGCGGCGCGCCTTCGCCCTCCTCTTCCGCCGGGGGCATACCCTCCTGCTCGGCCCCCGGCGGCACCTCGCCCCCCTGCGGCTCCGGGGGAACGCCCTGCGCCTGAGCCTGCTCCTGCTGCTCCTGCTGCAGCGCGAGCTGGTACACCGAGAGCAGCGCCGGGTTCATGGGCGCGTTCGCCAGGATCGGCGACTCGGGCTCGGACTCGCCGCGGCTGCGGCGGAACTCGCCCAGCGTGAGCATCTTCTCCTCGTCAGCCTTGGCGAGCTGCTGGTCCTGCTCGAGCCCCGTCCAGTAGAGCTCGACCTCCGGGTCCACCGTGTACAGGATCTCGTTCAGCGTCTGCCCCAGGAACTGCAGCAGGGGCCACAGGCCCTTGTCCTTCGAGCTCGCCAGCCGCTCCTCGGTGTCGGAGCCTGAAAGCGTTGAGGGCCGGGCCGAAAACGACTCGAAGTTGATCTCCTCCGGGTCCATCCCGTAGAGCGCCGCCTTGATCGCTACCAGGAACGTCATCCAGCGGGCAAAGTACATTTCGTTGAAGTCCTGCCCGATGGGCACGAAGCTCACGCCCGCGTTCTGCGCGTCGCTGGAGATCATCACCGGCATCCGCCAGCGGTTGCTGAGACCGGTGACGTAGGCGTCCCACTCCATGCGGAACTGCTCGATGTCCTGCTCGTTGAAGTCCCCCCAGACCGTGAGGACGCCCTTGGGGATGGAGTTATGCGTGAAGCCGCGCAGGTTGAGCGTCAGGGCGTTGACGAAGCCGGTCACGATACGGATCAGGTCCTCCGGCTCGGGCTGCCCGTACCCGAGCGCCAGGGCCTCCGAGCGCGGCCGCCTGACGCGGTAGAGCAGGTCGTCGTGCGTGTACCACGCCTGGACGCGCCCCTCGTGCGCCAGGATCGCCACGACCTCGGTAGGGTCGGGGATGTCCAGGCCGTACCGCTGGTGCAGGCTGGGCGGCTCGCGGTCCGTGGCGCCGTAGTTGGGGTCCACCAGGTAGACCATCCCGCCGTCCACATGCACCCAGCCGTGCGTGCGACCCGACGGGGTGGGGATCAGCTCGACCGGTGCCGCGTCGAGCGTGAGGGAGTCCTGAAGGTGTTTCGAGGTCCAGTCCCAGAGGTTGTCGCGCCGCAGCGCGCGGCGCTTGCGGGGGTCGAACTCCGCCCCCGCGTTGAGGACGTACTGCTCGAGCCACGAAATCCGCGCACGGTCTTCTGGGGTGGTCTTGCGGTGCCGGTCGCGGAAACGGATGCGGTACCCCGGCTTCCACTCTTGCAGCGAGGGGCGCAGGAAGCGCTGGACCTGCGAAATGCGGGTCCAGATCACGCTTTTCAGGACCGGGTCCTCGCGTACGATGCTGCGCAGCTGCGGCCAGTCCAGGCCCACGGGGCGCACCAGCCACACCGTGCGCGCGTTGGGGTCCTCGAGGTCGAGGGACACCCGCGCCATGCGCTGCAGTTTCTGGCCGGGGATCTCCTTCGGGGCGAAGGCCTGCGCCCACCGCATGACCTCGTTTACGGGTACAGCTTTCGCCATGGGGGCAAGCTCTCGGGCAGCCGCCGCAACGGCCTCGGCGCGTTCGTCGGCGGGCGCGTCCGGGGTCGCGGCCACGCGGGCCGCGCCCAGGTACTCCTTCGTGGGGTCGTACAGGCGGCGCGCCTTGGGCTTCTTCATACCGGACACCCTAGGTGCTGCGGCCGTCGGTCAACGCATCCGCACTACCGTGAGGACGTTGCCGGCGCGGTCCACGAACAGGCCGTAGCGCACACCGCTCACGACGACCGTCCAAACGCCCTCCGCGGGGGGCTGTGGGCGCACGCGCTCCGCCTCGGCCACGGTAGCCGGGATGGCGTCGCGCAGCAGCCCCTCCAGCTCCTCCTCCGCGGCGCGCAGGGAGCCGCGCCCACCGAGCACGCGCTGGCGGTAACGCACCACCGCATGCCGGGTCAGGCGCGCCGGCGGGACCACGATCCTGGGCTCGGGGGCAGGGGCATGCACCACCAGGGTGTGGCGGTCGCGCACGGCCACGACCTGCGCCACCCGGTTGGCGGGCAGCGTGTACCGGCCCGAGTTGTGCACCTCCAGGACGGCCTCCGCGTCCCCGTCGTAGGGATGCAGGTCCATGCCCGCAATCGCGCCGTCGGCGTCGTAGAACGGCGTGGCCACCACACGGTCGTTGCCGCGCAGGGAAACCCGCGAGCGAAGCTCGAACGGGCCCATGCGGTAGGTGTACAAGCGCCCCCTGCCGCGGTGCGCTCGCGGGACTCCACGGACCTCGACGGGTACGGCGATCATTGCGCCATCACCTCCAGGTAGCCCCGCTTGACCCCGTACGCCAGCGCCGGCTCGTGCGGCGCGACGAGCACGTCCACGGTGCGCCGCCACCGCGGCGCCATGGTGTCCCACACCACCGCCTCGACGACGGTGCCGTCCTCCATGACGACCTTCACCCGCGCGCCGCAGCCGAGCTGCCGGAACAGGTCGCGCGATACCGCCACCTGGGTCCAGGGACTCCGCGTCGGCCCGCACGCGGAGTATTCCGGGTCGTGGTCCGTCTGCGAGGGGACCGCCTGGTAAAAGCTAATGCGCCGGACCTCGATCCGGCGCGTCGGGTCGTCCACGTCGGGGGGCGTGGCGGGTGGCTCCGGGACGGGAACCAGGGTGATGACGGTCGTGCTGTCGCCCGCCGCCTTGGTCCTGTCCGGGACCATCGCGAGCAGGGCCGATAGGAACGAGAGAATGGACACGGCCAGCACGACCAGAACCAGGAGGGCCAGAAGTCGGAGGGTGTACAGTAGGTTGTCCATGATTCTAGACTAACGAGCAAGCATTCAAGCTGTCAAGGTTGTCTGTCCGCTTCCTCTACCCCTCGCGTTTGGCCACCCACCACCGCCGCAGCTACGCTGGGGGTGTGGCAGGGGCCCTACCCCCCTACGCCGAACCCGTGGCTGGATACCACGTTGCCGCCTGGCTGACCCCCAGGCCGGATAGGCGCAGGGGCGAACGGGCCCCGCCAACCCTGTAAAGGCGGCCCGCCTTGCGGCGGGCCGTTCCGGCTGTGGCCTTACATGGGCTAGGCCTCGGCGTGTAAGGTTTCAGGGGCGATAATCGCCCTTATCAGACCAGGGACACCTCAATCACCGTCCACTCCCCCTCGGCCCAGGGCCGCTCGGACGCTTCGCGCAACGCCCGCGACTTGGGGCTCTCCCACAGGACCGGCTGCCCTTCGTCGTCAAGCGGGCGGCGGTCCACCACCCAGATCGGGGTTCGGCCGTTGCGCAAAAGCGCCAGCGCCACCGAGGACGCGGTCTGCTCCTCGACGGGGCCGATCACCTCGTACCCCTCCCCCTCCTGGCAGCGCACCGCGACGTACTGGGCCGGCTCGGCGTCGAAGCCGGGCTCCAGGAGCTCGGAGCAGCCGCTCTCCCAGCGGTACAGGGGGCCGCGGGGGTACTCGAACACATGCCTCACCGGCGGGAGCTCGGGGTGAAAGCGAAGGCTCCGGCGCGTGAAAAAGACCCTCCCGCTTATCTTGCGTCTGTCTCGTTTGCCGTCCACGCCTGCAATCTAGCCCAGCGCCTAGGCATCTGTCAACCCCCGTTGACAAACCGCTGCATCTGTGCGTAGGATGGTCTCGCAATGGAGACAAACGTCAAAGCGTCGGAAAATAGTCGCACTCCAACTGCGGCGATTCGTGTTACCGGGGTCAGACCCGGCCCCGACCTGCAGATGCGCGTCGGCCCACACGCCGGCTTCACCGCCATCGCACGGCGTGACCTGGGGCGCTACTACGCGCTGCTCGACCACGTGCGCGACGGCATGCGTGGGCGCTTCACCGCCGATGAACTCGACGCGCTCGCGGACCACCTCACCGCGACGCCCATGTTGGACCTCCCCGAAGCGCTGGCCGTCGTGCCCCACATTCTACTGGAGGCCGCCGAACGCGGCCTGCTCGACGAAGGCCTAGCCGAGCGGGTGCGGCAACTGACCCACGCGGAGCGCTGGGCGCTCGTGGACGCGGCCGAGGTGGTGTCCTCCGGCACGGCCTCCTGGGCCGATCTAGGGATGGTCTGATCATGGGCAGCCTCCACGACGGCCGAATCAAAAACTTCTGGTGGGGACCCAACGCCCTGGTAGACGACGGGCATCTCGAGCGCATGGGTCCCCACGCCGTTTCGGTGTACGTGGCGCTGCTGCGCTACTCGGACAACGACCGCCGCTCGTGGCCCAAGGTCGAAACCCTGGAGCGCCTGACCGGCATCTCTCGCGCCCAGGTCTACCGCGCGCTCGCGCGCCTCGAAGAGCTGGGCTACGTATCCCGCGAGCGTGACGGCCGGCGCAACGTCTACCATCTGCTGCAGCTCCCCACGGCATCCCCCGCCGACCCGCCCGTGAAACAGGTCTCAGGCAGAGACGTTTCCAGCGAAAAGGTCTCAGAGGGAGACCCTTCGGGGGAAAGGGTCTCAGACAGAGACAAAAAGGGTCTCAGACAGAGACGTGTAAGGTCTCAGACAGAGACGTATGGTGACACCGAGAGCGCGCGTCCTGGACGGGAAAAACTCCCCCAAAATGCAGGCCGAAGAAAACAAATAGAAAAAGACCTAGGGAAGAAAACAACACAAGAAGAAGAAGAAGAAGAAGCGGCCGCTCACGAAAATCTCAGAAAGGAACCGCCCCCCTACGCCTCGGTGTTCGCCACCCCGGCCGCGATGAAGGACGCGGTGTTGCATGCGGCGCTGCGCGGTGCCCCCGAGCGCCGCATCCGTATGCTGGCGGACCTCGTCGAGGCTGGGGTGTGGGAAAAGTTGCGCGCGCTCGCGCGCGAAAACCGCCGCGGCGCGCGCGCGTGGCACGACTGGCTCGATCAGCTGTCGCGGCAGCTCGAGGGCCGGCCGGACGGCCTCGAGCGGCTGCGCCAGGCTCTCGAGGCGCTTACCCCGGACATCGAACGCCCCTTTGCGTGGGTGACGCGGTTCCTGAGCACCGAGGCCCCGACGCCGGCGCCTAAGCGGGCGCCGGCGCGGAACGCAGGCGTAGGCGACGGCGTGGAAGTGGACATGCGCGGTGTGTACATGGAGGACTGACATGGGCGACGCCCCGGAGAAGGATCAGGAGAACCCCTTTCTGGCGCTGGTCGAGGAAATCCGCTCGAAGAACCCGCCGGCGGCGCGGGTCGAGTCCGACCACGAGTGCTTCGACGGGATGGTCGAGGACGACAAGGGCCGCTGGGTGCCGTGCCCGGTGTGCAAGGCGCGGCGCGACGAAGCCATGCTGCGCATGCGCCTCCAGTCGTCGGGGATCGCGGAGCGCTACCTCGACGTGGGCTGGGACGACCTCGAGATGCTGCCGCCCTTCCCGCTGGTGCGAAGCGTGGCCGAGCGCATCGGCGACCTGATCCACGCCGGCGAGTCCGCGGTGTTTACGGGGCCGGTGGGGACGGGCAAGACCCAGGCCGGGCTGCTCCTGGTGCGGGCTGCGGTGCGCGCCGGGTTCGAGGCGCGGGTCGTCAACGTCGGCTGGCTGGGGGTTGAGGTGCGCTCCACCTGGAACGGCGGTGAGGGCATCACGGAAAACGAGGCCGTGCGCCTCATGGCTCAGCCCGACCTGCTGCTGCTCGACGACGTGGGGGCCGGCGAAACCCGCAACGCCGAGCTCGAGCGCCGCCTCCTCTACCTCGCCCTCGAGGCGCGGAACCAGAACCGGCGCCCGACGATCATCACGACCAACCTCGGGGTTGGGTCAAAATCGGCCTCGCGCGCCACATTGGAGCAGTACCTTGGAGGGCGGATATGGGACCGCCTCAAGCCGCTCCGGGTGGTGGCCTTCAAGCACGGGAAAAACTTCAGGGAGCGGGAGATTAGCGTATGGGCAAACTGAGCTATGACGACCTGGTCGATCCGGCCCGCTGGGACGTGGTGGGCTACGAGATCGGCTTGGATGACCTGGGCGAGTTTGAACCCGACGACATCGTGCGCAGCCGTCGCGCTCAGCTGCTGATGCGTCAGGAACGTTATGAAGAAGCGCTCCTCGAGCTCGACCGCGTAGAGGGACCTCCGGGATCGGGGTTGCGCCGGCTGGCGCGGCTGGGCCTTGGGCTCTACGAGCGGGTGCTGCAATCCGAACCCACGCCCGCGGAAACCCTGAACCCCATCGAGCTCGAGGAGCAGTTCTACTTCGCCTTTGCCCGGGCGGGTGCGGCCAGCCAGCTCGGCAAGCTGGACCTGGCGCTGCAGCACAACGCCGTGGCGGAGTTCATCGCCCGCACCCTGCGCATGGAGCGCCGTCTCCACGTCGTTCATGCGGACATCCTGCGCATTCGCAACCTGATGGGCGACCCCCAGCCCGAGGAAATGGCCGGACTCTACGCGATCATGGGGCGCTGGAACCGGCGCCTGAGCCTGTGGGGGCGGCGCACCCTCGTGGAGATGCACCTGGCGCGCGGGGACTACACCAGGGCGCACCGTGACGCTCGGGGCGATTCGGCCCTCGAGGCGTTCACCGGCATGCTGGCCTGCGACGGAACCGCGCGCCCCAGCAACGGCGATCACGGGGCCATCGCCAACATCGCGCAAAGCGTTCTGGGCGGCCACTACCTGCCCGATGACGTTGCCTCGCAGCCGTACAGCGACTACGCCCGGGTGATCCGCGCCTACGGGCTGCTGCGCCGGGGGCATCCGACGGCCGCCATGCGCCACCTGGGACCCAAGCCCCCGGGCTTCCCCGACCAGCGCGTCTACTGGGGCGGGGTCGCGCTGCTGGCGCTGGCGCACGCCGGCAGCAGCGGACTTCCCCCGTTCGACCCCCTGTCCATCGCGGACGTAGTGCACGAGGGCGTGGCGAGGATGATCTCCACCGACGGAGTGGTGTGCGTGATGCGGCGGTACATGCCCGACGCCCTGGCCGCCCTGGCCGTGCATCCCGAGACCCACCCGCACCTGGCCGGCGGGCTGGCCGAAGTACCCCTGCTGGTCGGTGGGTGGGTGGAATACCGCGGCGACCGCGTCAAGGTCCCCCCCACCCTTGGCGAGGCTGCGATCTTGCGCGCGCTGGGCGTGTCCAACGGCCGCCTGCCTACGGTCCACGCCGCCCAGGAGTCACGCTACCGGTCGTACCTTGGGCGGATGGGGCTGTCCCCGGACGAAGTCGTGAACGTGGGCGTGCTCTACCGCCTAGCGCGCACCATGGAGGGCATCGCCAACGGCGACAACGTGCGAAGCGCCCGCGCGTGGCGGCGCGTCGCCGAAGAGCTGGCCTCCAAGGCCCCGGTCTTGCAGTCCTACGACACCGGGCACTAAGGTGCAGGCATGAAAAAGTACAGAAAGTACCTCCCCGCGCTTTTGGTCCTCGGAATCCTGCTTTGGGCCGCCATCGCCAACGCTGACCCCTGTCCGGGTTGCGTGTAGCGCCTCTGGGTGTTAGTCGAGTGTTACCAAAAGCCACCCATTCCCGGTAAGGGGCGCGGTAAAATCCGAACATGGCATTGACTATGAAAACACCCACTCAGCAGGAGGCCCGAAACCGGCTCATCAAGGCCACGGAGGGCGACCTGGACAGCGAAATCGCCGCGTTTTCGATCATCGCCAAAGCCAACGAAATCGGCCAGCTGCTCCAGCAGCTGGCCCCCGAGGCGCGCGAGACCGCGCGCGAGCTTCTAAGAGCCTTGTAGCGTCTTCTGGCCCTTCGGGGCCGCACGCAAGGCCCGATCCAGGGCCGTGAGGATCACGCTGTTCTGCGTGATCTTTTCTTTGCGGGACTGGTTCAGCCGCTCCACCGTGTCGTGGAGGACCCGGACCAGCTCCACGGGCAGCCGTTGGCTGCGCACCGGGTCGTACGGACGCGGGTTACGCCAGTACCGGGGCAGCGCGTCCGGGCGGCGCCGCGCCTCCCGCAGGAAGGCGGCGAGCGCGCGCTCAACGTAGCCCTGGATCGTGAGCCCTTCGGCCATGGCCGCGATCTTCAGCTCCTGGTACATGTCGTCCGGCATTTTGTAGGACACGATCCGCCGCAACTGCTGTTTCGGGCCGACCGGCTTCGCGCTGTGCTCCATCAGCCCCTCGTACTGGTGTTTGTTGGGCATGGCTCCTCCTGTTAGCGGCTGGGCACCAGCTCGGCCCGTTCCGCGACCCAGTCCCCCAGCGCCATGTAGTCAATCGCGCCCGGGGACCGGGGCTTGTACTCGAAGATGGTCAGCCCGCGCTCCGGCGCTTCGGCGAGGTGGACGTTGCGCCGGATGTGACCGGCGTAGGTGGGCCCGTAGGCCTCCTGCAGGTCGGGCACGAGGTTGCGGGACAGACGTTCGCGTCGGTCGATCATCGTGGCCAGCACGCCCATCAGCGCCGGCGCGTAACCGAGGCGGTCGCGCATGGCGCGCAGGCGCGTTCGCAGCCCCTCCACCCCGGCCCGGGTGGCCGCACCGGGGGCCACGGGCACGATGACGGCGTCGGCCGCGTAGAGGGCGAGCAGGCTGGCCAGGTTGACGGTGGGGCCCACGTCTATGATCACGAGCTGGTAGCGGTCGCTGACCTCCTTAAGCCGCTCGGCCAGGATCATGTGCCGGTCTTCGCGGCCGGCGATCTCGAGCTCGGCTTGGGCGATGCGGGGGTTGTTGGGGATGAGGTCGAGCCCGTCGCGCACGTTCAGGGTGATGAGCTCGTCGGCGGGGCGGTAGGTCGGGTCGAGCGGGTCCGAAAACACCAGCATCTCGTACATCCCCGCGCGGTCCTCCCCCTCCGTGGTGAACCCCAGGAACATGCCCGCCTGCCCCTGCGAGTCCATGTCCACGAGCAGCACCTTGCCTACGCGGTCGGCCAGGTAGGCCGCAAGGTTGACCGCGGTGGTGGTCTTCCCCACCCCGCCCTTTTCAGCAGCGATAGCCAGGACCATCATGACACCCGCTTAGGCCGCACCCACGTCACCACACCAATCACCTTGTCGCTCGGCTTGGGCGGCGGGGCCTCTTCGTCGTCGTACACGTAGCCGCCCTTGGTGGCCCACACGGCCTCGAGGCCGCTACCCAGCCGCTCGAGCACCACGAGGTCGCCCTCTTCGATCCGCTCGGTCGCCCGCACCCCCACCGGCTCGTTGAGCGGCAGACAGGCGATCCTGCCCGACGTGGGAACGAAGAGCAGGTCGCAGGGCAGCGCCGGCTCCTCGCGCCGCGCGGCGGGGCCCTGGGCGGACTCCCCCTCGAGGTAGACGGGCACCGTCACGGCGACCTTGGCCGCCGGTTCGCCGTTGGCGGGCGCCACCACGGCGAGCCCGGTCTCCTCCACGAACCCCTGGTAGTCCCCGTCCCACAGGAGGGCGACCAGGGTACGCAGCCGGGCCGGCGAGAGGGTGCGCACGGCTACGTCGGGCTGCGTGATCAGCGTATGCAGCGTCGGGCGCGACACGCGCTCGTAGATACCGGGTTCGCGCTCGGCCAGGTCCTGGCTAAGCGCGTCCACGTCCCGCAGGCTCAGCTTGCGGGCCTTCATCCGCTGGTGTATCGCGTCCGAAAGAGACTTGGTTTTGACTGCTCCCACCTAACTCCACCCCCGTAAATGCGTGTGCCTCTTCCCTCCGTATAGTGCTTATTGTAGTCCAGAATATTGGATAACGCAAATGGACAGACAGCACGGCTGGCCAGCTTGCCCCCTTGTCCGTCTGTCTGTAAAATGAGACACATGGAGACGATCCGCCTCAGCGAAATCCACACGCGCCTGAGCGAGCTGTCCGGCGAGCAGATCCTCGAGCTCGCTCGCCGAACCGGCATCGGCCGCTCGACCCTGTACCAGTACCGCGCCAGCCCGGAGGCGCTGAAGCGGGCTCGAGGCTCCACCCTGCTGGCCATCCAGAGGGCCCTGGATGAGGTGCGCGATGCTGCCTAGGGACCTGGACCCGTGGGGCGAGTGGCGCAACCCGGGCCTGAACCCCGACGTGGCCGAGTTCCTGGTGACCCACCGACCCACCTACGCGCAGTCGGTGGGTTTCATCCGAGCGGAGCGGCCGCGCGAGAACAATCATGAGGCCACCGCGTGGTGGAGCACCACCCCTGCCCGCGCGCACCTCATCAACGCGCTGCTGCGCCGGGGCGATCGCACCGTCGAGGCGGTCGAGCGGGAGCTGGGCATCCCCTCGTCCAAGATTTACTACTACCTGCGCGAGTTCCGCATGGCCTTCCAGCCCCGTCCGGGCTCGTCGGTGGTCATCATCGGCTACAGGGGCGAGTTCTACGAGGGGTGGGTGCTCAAGGACTACGGGAACGGCCGGGCGCGCCTGGTCGTGCCCGAGCACGGGGCGGTGGTCGAGGGCGAATGGAGCCGCACCAACCAGGCGTTCCGTTTGTCGCAGCCGTTACCGCGCACGGTGCCGCTTCGTGCCGCGGCGGAAAGCATGGGCGTCAAGGACTCCACGCTGCGCAAAGCCCTCAAGGCGCTGGGGGTGCCGGTCTACCAGCGGGCCCCTGTGCCGCTGCTCCAGCGCATGCTGCCTGAGCGAGCCCGCTACCTGGGAGGGCTATGGGGGAGCTAATCGCGCTCATCGAGCGGCTGGATCTGGCCAATGGGCTGCCCTACCTGCTGGCGGCGCGCGCCGGTGAGCTAGATAACCCGCCGTTGATCTGGCTCCTGTGGGAAGTGGAGGGCCTGGTCGAGGGGTCCAAGCTCACCGCGAAGGGTGAGAAGGTGGTGCACCACCTTCTCGGGCTGGCCGATGCCCTGGACATAGCCATCTGAGACGGACAAGCAAGCAAGGGAGACTGCATGTACATTCAACGGGACAGACGCACCGGGGAGCTGGGGCTCGTCCTGTGCGCTGCGGTGCTGGTGCTCACCCGCTACCGCTACGGGGGCGAGTATTGGCACATGGACATGAACGGCCTCGGCCTCGCGGCGCTTTGGCGGGCGCGGGAGCTGGAGCAGGCCGGCTACTACGTGCACCTCCGCCCAACCCGCACGGTGGTGCCCTCGCGCTGGCTGCTCGTAGCCCAGCTGCTGCTGGCGGCTTGGGTCGAGCGCGTCAGCGACCGAATCGGCCGGTGGGCAGAGGCCATATGGCACCGCAGCTGGAAGCACCACGTCCGGGCCGGCCGGCAGCTGGCACGCCGGGTCGCCTCGAGGTTGTGGCGGCGCGTGCGTGCGGCGGCCGGGGTGGCGCTTGGAGAACGACTCGAGCGCGCGGCGCCGAAACCGCGGGCATGGCCGCGGTACCGGAAGCCCTGGAAGCGGTGGTAGGGAAGAGGGACAGGCAAGCCAGCTTGACGGCTTTGTCAGCCGTCCGGTATCCTAGACACGCAAGGCGAGGAGGTTAAGCCATGAAGACACCCGAAGCAGTTCTCCAGCACGCACCCGCCGCCGCTCACGGCGCCGCGTCGGCGGCCGTGACGCTCTTGCCGGCTGACGGCTGGCGCGCCGTCTATGAAGGCGGGGACGCGCGACCGTTGGTAGCTTGGCGCTTCGTCGGAGACCGCGGCGAGGGCATCGTGCTCAACGAAGCGGGGGAGACGGTAGCGGCCCCGATGCTCCCGGGGTTCAAACGCTACCTGTACGTCCAGCGGAGGAGCGCATGAAGTTCGCCCAGGCCGTCTCACTCCTGGCGGGCCTCGTGCCTACCCGCGCCAGCAACCCGGCGCTGGGCCACATCCACCTCGATACCAAAGACGGGGTGCTCGTCGGCCGCGCGTCCAACGGGGAAGTGGACCTCGAAATCATGACGACGGAGGCGGCCCTCGAGCTGGATCCGGGCGGGGTGCTGGTGCCCCCGGCGGGGTTTGCGCGGTTTGTCGCTAGCCTGAAAGAACCTGCGCTGGGATACGACCCCGAGACGCGCGAGCTGGTCGTCAGCGGCGGCGCAGCCTCGGCCCGTTTCCGCACCGGCCGCGCCGACGACTTCCCCGAGATGCGCGCCTTTGGGGGCGAGGTTCCGCGCGTGCGCATCCCTGCCGGCGAGCTTCGCCGGGCGCTGTCCGTGCGCTTCGCAAGCTCGGCCGAAGACTACCGCGCGATCTTCCGCGGGGTGCAGTTCGAGTTCCGCGAGAAAGGCTTCCGCACCGCGGCCTCGGACGGGTTCCGCCTCGCGGTCTACGACTTCCCCGAAAGCGAGGGCGAGGTCGAACGCCTGTTCGTCATCGCCCGAAAGTCGCTCGACGTGCTGAGCAAGCTCCTTCCCGGGGACGAGTCGCCCGTAGAGGTGGCCGTCCAAGGCCCGCAGGTGCAGTTCGTGTGGGAAGGCGTGCGCCTGGTCCTCACGGCCATGGAGGGGCAGTTTCCCGACTACGAGCGGGTCGTGCCCAAGGAGATCACCCACACCATCGAAGCGCCGCGTGACGACCTCCTGACCGCGCTCAAGCGGCTGGCGCCGCTCACGGACCCGAACACGGCCCGGGTGGACGTGCGGTTCGAGGACGGGGCCGCCACACTCACCGCCGAGGGCGACTACGGTAAGGCCAACGACCGGGTGGAGCTCCTGGCGGTCCAGGGCGAACCCGTCCTGCAGTCGTACAACCTGCATTACCTGCAGGAGGCGCTGCAGCACGTGGACACCGATCGTGCCACCCTCGAGCTCAGCGGTCCCGTGACCCCTGCGGTCATCCGCGGAGAAAGCACCTGGAGCATCGTGGTACCGCTGCGAACCTAGCGGTTAACCGGCCGTCCTACCCTCCTAGGGCGGTACCCCCGCGGTTCCTACCGTGGGGGTACCGTTTGTTACCGCTACCCATGTACCGCTCGAGGCCGGAAAAACTCCCACGGTATCGACGCGTACGGTAGGTGCGATGGGTGACCGTTCCGACGACTACATCCAGCTCCCCAACGGCGGGCGGGCGCTGCGCTGCAAGGCCACCCTCAAGAACGGCAAGCGCTGCTCCAACCCGGCCCGCAAGGGCTTCGAGGTCTGCTGGAAGCACGGCGCCGGATCGGGCAAGCGCGAAAAGGAGGGCACGCGTAAGCCCCCGGGCCGGCCGCCCGTGCATGGCCTCTACTCCAAGCACGGGCTCACCTCGATCCGGGAGCTGCGGGATCAGCTGCTCGAGCTCGGGGGAGAGCTCGACAACACCGACGCGGCGCTGGCCACCCTCAAGGCCACCCTCGAGTGGCTGCTCAGCCTCGCGGACAACCAGAAGGACAAGGCGGAGAAGTTCGAGAAGCTGGCCGATACGCTCGCCGCGGCGGCCTCGGAGGCGAGGTCGTACGGCGACGTGGAAACGGCCGTCGAGCTGGGTCGGGACGTGCGCGCGGCCCTGCGGCTCGCCACCGAGCTGTCGTCCTGGACGGACCGCCTCGTCGAGGCCGCCCTCAAGGTGATCAACGCGGTCAAGCAGCGCGCCGAAACCCGGGCCAAGCTGGCCGAAACCAGGGCGCTCGAGCAGTTCGTCAAGCTGGCCGCGGGCGTCCGCGACATCGTTTGGGACCTGATGGACGAGGAAACCCTGAACGTCTTCGAGGACCGCTTGCGCCGGGAGCTGCTGGCCCCGAAGCGCCTGCAGCTCCCGGAACGCACGCAGGACTAGCTCGAGCGCAGACCCAAACCGACCCAGCCCTCCTCGCCGCGTTGGTCACGCGGGAGCTCCAGGTACTGGCCGATCGCGTCCACCAGCGCGTAGCGCTCCGCCAGGCTCAGCTCCCGGACCCGCCGCAGCAGGCCCTCGCAGTCGTCCAGTCCGGCCTGCTCGCACAGGCGCTCGTGCTGCTCGGCCTCCTCGACCGTCGCCGGCACTAGGTAGATCAGCTCGGGAGCCTCCACGGACGCCATCGAGCTGAGGGCGTACGCCAGCGCCTCGAGCTCAGCAACGGAGAAGCGGTCGCGCAACCCGCGCATGGCGCGCTCGAGCATGGAGTAGTAGCGCGCGAGGTCGCGGCGCGCGATCTCAGTCGGGGTGGCGGAGCGCGCCCGCTGGACCAGGTCGGCCCCCGGACGCACGTCCGGGCTCAGCGACGTGTTAACCCGCAAGGCGTTTTTCATGGGCATTTCAGCACCTCCGCCGCCATCCTAGCACGGTACGCGGACCGCGCGCAATAGGATTGCAAGGGTACGCGTACCGTGCTACAATACGGGTGTGGGAGGTATGCGATGAAGAAAGCGGAAATGAGCGCGAAACTGTTGGCGGCCCTGAGCGAGCTCGGTGACTCCTTGGCCCCGCTGCACGTGATGCTTGGCAACGAGCTCGAGCCCCGCCCGGCCTACCTGTTCCTCGGCGAGGACGAGGTGGGGTTCCGGGTGGCGTACTCCGACGGTACGCCGGAGGCCGTCTGGAACGGCCGCGTCCGTGAGTGGTCGCTCCACCCGCGGCTCTCCGCGGACGCCCTGCGCCGGTTGGCCGAAGACGACCGCGTGCTGTCCCTGCTCGAGCGCGTGGCGGCCGGCCTCAGCGTGGAGTGGGACGGCAGCAACCGCGTGGGCCGCCTCTCGCCCGACGCCGCGGCCGCCGAGGAGGAGCTGGGCGACCTGCTCGAGCGCGAGTACGGGCTCGACGGCGACCTGGTGCCGTCCTACGACGCCGATGAGGTTGTCTGGGGCGTGAACGTGCCGTCGCGCGAAAAGCTCGCTGAGGTCTGGCCCCCGGAAAAATCCCTCGACGAGGCCGTGAGTGCGCTGGAAGAGCTGGCCCGGTCTGAGGGCTTTCTCGTCCGCGGCGACCTCGAGCGGGTGCTCCTGGACGCCCTGGAATCGCTGGGCGACGAAGACCCCGACGCCCTCACGGGCGAGCACCGGCGGGAGTACGAAGCGCGCTTCGCCGCGGCCTGATCCGGTCTCGACTCCTCAAAGGCCGCCCTGGGAAGGGCGGCCTTGCTCATGGGCCCGCCACCGGGACGGCTTTGTGCGCGTGTGGGGCGCAGCTTCCATTGTTCACCGGCCTTTACTAAAATCTATATCGGTACTCAAAAATGTATCAAAAGCCAAAATACAAGAAGAGCAATCGTAAGGAAAATCAGACCCGTAAGCCCTGTCCAGACCGCCACCCTGGCCTCTTCGAGCGCGTGTCGCTCCTGCTGCAGATAGCGCGCCTGGTGGTGGCCCTCCTGCAACTCCTGCTGCGCTGATGGTCTGGTGTTACAGACCACGCAGCAAGCATGTTGGCTGGACCGTCTAATATTCCCGCTAATAGAAATAAACGGGAATATCCCGGAACCTTACACCCCGAGGCCCTGCGGGTGTAAGGTTCCCGCCCTGGGCGTCCCGGGCGGCCGCTTCTGACCGCCCCCGCGCCTAGCGTGGGGGTATGAGCCCTGCGCATCGCATCTACGCCGTGGACCCCGGGGGCACCACCGGGCACGCCGTCGTCGAAGGGGGAACCGTGCGTATGGCGGGCGCCGTCCCGCGCTCCGACGCCCTCGAGGTCCTGACGGCCGCCTTCGTGGACTACCGCCCGCACCTGGTGGTGCTCGAGGGCTGGGAGAATCAGGGCCGCCGCCCGAACATCCACGCCGCCTACGCCAATCAGGTCCTGGGGTACGTCAAGGCCCTAGCCCACGTCTACAAGGTGCCGCTCGTCGAGACCTACGCCTCGGTCTGGAAGCCCGCCATGCGGGCCGGCGCCATGGCGATCCCCGGGGACCGCTACGGGGTGCCGACGGTGCGCAAGGAAAGCCGGGCGCTCGCCCTGCGGCTCGCCCTCGAGCTCGGCGGCTGGCCGGCGGACACCTTCGAGGGCCTGCCCCGGCGCGACTGGCCGCACGTCATTGACGCGCTCGCCCTGGCCGTCTGGGGGTGGAAGTATGGCGCCCGCCCTCGAGCCTGAGTTTGCACGCGCGGCGAGCGAGGTCCTGTTTCGCCCGCCGCCGGTCTTCAGCGCCGATGAGCTCGAGACCCTAGCCGGCTTCGCGCACGCGTCGGGGATCCGCCCCGAGGGGGTCGGGGGGCCGCGGTTCTCCCTCGAGGGGCGCCCCTACCTGGAAGCGCTGTACGGCGAGCGCCGGGACAAGCCGTTCACCCGGCTGGTGATCATGAAGGCCGCCCAGATGGGCCTCACCGTGAAGCTGCTGTACCGCGCCGGCTGGCTCACCGCGGACGCGAACACCCGCTTCAACGTCGCCCTCATGTTCCCGACGCTCGAGGCCGTCCTCGACCTGCACAAGTCGCGTTTCCGGCCGATGATGCAGTCGTCGAGCAAGATGATGAAGCTGATCGGGGACGTGGACGCCGTGGGCCTGGTGCGCGTCGGGGTTTCCACGATGCGCTTCCGCGGCATGCGCTCGGGGATCGGGGTGGACTCCTTCCCGGCGGACGCCCTGCTCTTCGACGAGGTGCGCCTCATGGACCTGGCCACCATCGAGCGCACCTTCGTGCGCGTCTCGGCCTCGAGGTTCGAGTGGGAGGGCCGCCGCGGGCTGATCGAGCTGAACTCCACCGCCGGTTTCCCGGGCATGGACATAGACCGCTGGTTCCAGCGCTCGACCATGAACTACTGGCGGACGCCCTGCCCCAACCCCGCCTGCAAGCTCCACCACGAGGGGATCGTCATGCCCCTGCGCTGGCCGGACGTGGTGGGCCGGGACGGCTCGAGGCTCTACTACCAATGCCCCGAGTGCAAGACCGAGATCACCGACGACGTGCTGCTCAAGCACGGGTTCTACGTGCCCGAAAACCCCGGCGCCGAATGGGAGGGCTACCAGTTTTCGCAGATCCTGCGGGGCAACCGCTACCTGCCCGAGCTGTGGGCGGCCTGGGAGCGTGGCGACAACCTGCCCGAGTTTTACAACTCGCGCCTCGGGCTGCCCTACCGCGACCCCGACGCCGTGCCGGCGCCGCGCGAGACCGTCGAGGCCTGCATGGACCCCGAGTACCGCTGGCCCGACCCCGAGGACCTGAAGGGGGAGTGGGTGGCCGTGGGCGTAGACCAGCGCGCCCCCGAAAAGCACGCCGTCGTCTACAAGCTGGGCCACGGGAGCACCTTCGACCTGGTGCACCTTGAGGTCCTGGAGGTCAGCGGTGAGGACGCCGTGCGCGCGCTCGAGCTCCTGGCCCGCCGCTGGCACGCCAAGATCGTGGTGATTGACGGCGAGCCCTCCTACGACCTGGCCGTCGGCCTCGCCCGCCGCCTGCCCAAGGGGGTGGTCTGGCTGGCGGACTACGCGGACTCGCCCCACGCGATCACGTGGAAAGACGAGCGCACCCGCAAGGACATCCAGAAGTCCACCGGTGAGGTCAAGTACGAGTACCGGGTGCTGCTGGACCGCTACAAGGCCCTCGACTGGGCCCTCACGCAGTTTCAGCGGCGCCGCATCCGCGTGCCCGTGGACTTCTACGAGAAGCACCAGACCCGGCGCATCGGCGGGGTGGCGCAGAAGTGGCCGGTGGCGAAGGAGTACGTGACCCACCTCGAGAACATTGCCCGGGCCACCATCCCGGTCTACCGCACGCTGCCCACCGGCGAGCGCGTGCACTCCGGCGAGGTGCGCCAGATCTACCGCCACCTGGCCCTCGACCCCCACTTCGCCCACGCCCACGTCTACGCCCTCGTCGGGCTGGCCCGCCGGATGGGGGACACGACCATCCACATGGGGGCCGAGGCCTCGCTCAAGCCCCCGTCGCCGCTCGAGGCCGCCACCCCCCAAGGCCTGAGGCCGGGCGACCTGGCGCTCGAGCGTCAGCGGGCGCTCAGCCGCACCTGCGGGGTCTGCCGCTACTACTCCGCGCTGTCGGGGGGCAAGGGGCGGTGCAATCACCCCAGCAACGCCGCGATCAACCTGCGGGTGGGCGAAAGCGACCCCCATTGCCCGCTGTGGCGGCGCAAGTAGCCGAACAGACGAACGCCCGGGCCAGCATACGAGCCCGGGCGTCTGTCTAACCTACGTGCCGCTATGCGCCGGCCAGGTAGTCCTCGACCGGTCCGAAGAGCTCGTCGCCGGCCGCCTTGAGCTCGACGAGGGACGCGGCCCTCACCGTGTGGTCGGGCTCCACCGCGTCCACCATGCGCTCGCTGGCGTGCTTCTGCGCCTCGGGATCCAGGACCTCCGGGGCGTTGTCCCGCACCACCCGCACCACCTCGCCCAGGCCGGGCGGGGGGAGAAGGCCGCCCTCCTCGTCCCAGGTATGGGTGAGCGCGTGCCGCACCACGTCCAGCGTGGGACCGTCGTGCTGCTCGTAGTAGGCCCGCATGCGCTCCACGTCGCCCTGGATCGCGTACGCCTCGTTCGGGAAGCGCACATCCGTCACGGCCACCCGCCCGCCGGCGGCGAGCACCCGGCGCGCCTCGGTGAGGGCCGGGACCAGCCAGAGGCCCGGGTCAATGCTGCGGCCGATCTCGGTGCCCAGGTGCTGCAGCAGGCGCCGCTCCCGCGGGGCCTTGTTCGCGCCGAAGTAGGCGTAGTAGCGCTCGAGCACCATCGAGAGCGTGGGCTTGAGGTAGATCCCGACGATCTCCCGCGGCTCGGGGGCGCGGCCCTCGTCCTTGGCGACCTTCTTGGTGTACGCGGCCACCTGCTCCGCCAGCCCCGGCGTGACCATGGGCACCGTCAGCCCCTCGAGCACCAGCGCCAGACCCTTCAGGGGGTCGGCCAGGGCGATGCGGGTGTAGCCCCGAGGGGCCAGCACCATGCCGTAGAAGCTGTCCTTGCCCGCGCGCGCTTTGCCGGTGATGCCGATCAGTCTTGGTTTCATGCGTTCCTCCCGTGCTGTCCGCGTTTGTTGCCGTACCCGAGCGGGTCGCGCCGCTCGCGGTAGTCCAGGGGTAGGCGCTCGAGCAGACCGCGCAGCGCCTCCCAGCTGCCCGCCCGCAGCACCCACGGCTCCGTGAGGCTGCGGTTGTAGCGGTGCTCGATCAGGATCGGGGTGAGGCCGGCCTCGGCGAACTCGCGGGCCTCCCGGGGGCTGTCCTCGACCAGGATCGAGACCCCGAGGCGCGCGGCCACCTCCGCCTTGGTCTCGGGGCGCTCCACGTGATGCACGGGGCGCATGGGGAAGCCGCGCTCGCGCAGCCACTCCAGGGTCACGTCCCGGGTGTGGGGCTTGCGCCGGGTGATGTAGGCGGTGAGCAGCTTGCGCCGCGCGAGCCATTGGGCGGCCTCGAGGGCGTGCGGCATGGGATGGGCTTCCCGGTAGGTCTCCGGGTCGCCGTAGATCTCCGAGAGGATCCGCTCCGCCTCCGGGGTCCGTACGCGCTCGGGGAACTCGGCCAGCACGTCGTCGTAGTGCTCGGGGTCCCAGTAGCGCACGTCCGCGGGCTCGAGCCCCAGCCGCTCCACTAGGCGCCGCATGACGACGGGGGTGAGGTTGGCGACCACGCCGTCGAGGTCGAGGGCGATCATGCCTGCACCCCCGAGGGGGCCGGCGCCGCCTGCGCGCCGTGGACGAGAACCAGGGCGGGGGTGGTGCCCATGCTCGAGGTCAGCCCGATCATGTCGGGGGCCAGCGCCCGCACCAGCTCGAGGTTTTCCATGACCAGCTCGTCGTAGGCCGCGGCGGCCCGGTAGAGGGCGTTCGTGTTGTTCAGGTGTTCCGAGCTGGGGTAGTTGGGATCGGCGTGGGCCTTCAGGAAGGTGCTACGGATGCCCAGGTAGGTACGGGCGCGCCGGCCCAGCTCCCGGACGATCCACGCTTCGGGGTAGAGGCCCAGGGCGGCTCGCAGCCGGTGGTACGCCTTCTTCATGCGGTCTCCTTTCGGGGCTCGAGCCCGTCCCCGTCTGCGAAGAACGGGAACATGGCCACGTAGCCGCGTTCACGGTGGAATACGTGCGCCTCGGCCGAGCGCAGGTTGGCGATGAAGCCCTTCTTGTGGTGCCAGGCGTCCGTCGCGGAGAGGGACGGCAGCACGCGCACGCGCACCCCGCCGTTCTCGGCGAGGGGCTGGAACGCCGCCTCGCTCTTCCGGTGCAGGTGCCCCACGTGCCACTCGCGGTAGCGGGTCTGCGACCAGTCCTCGGGGCGCTCGTTCGCCATGATGAGGGGCAGGTCGCGGTGCTTCTCCTCGTTGCCGTGGGTGTAGCCGATCAGCACCCGCCCCCAGCGCAGGTACTTGCGCGGGGTGGCGCCATTGTCCACGTGCACGTCCTCCGTGGCGCGGTAGTAGGCCCGCAGCACCTCTCCGAGGTAGAAGGTGCGCTGGTGGTCGTGGTTGCCCGGCACCATGAGCAGCCGCACCGGGGCGATGGCCCGGGCGCGGTCAATCAGGTCGGTAATGAGCAGGTCCACCACCCGCCGGAAGGCGGTCTGCCAGCGGGTGTCCACGTCCACCCGCGTGCCCTTCGTGGTGGTGTTGTCGAGGGTGTCTATGTGGAAAAGGTCGTTGCCCAGGGGGATGACGATCTCGTCCAGGGGGTAGAGGGCGGCCTGCTCGAGCAGGTACTCGACGGCCTCCTTCCACACCGCGATGGCCCGCTTGGTGTCGTAGGCGTTCCCCGTCTCCTCGGCCGCGGCCAGCTTGCCCACGTGCAGGTCGTAGACGCTGATCTCGGCGAGGTACCCCGAGTTGCGCTCGAGCCGGCGGACGCGTACCGGGGGTTGCCCCGTGGGTCGGGGTACGGCCCGGGCGGCCAGGTCCTCGATCAGCCCCTCGAAGATGGCCTTGAGGTCCACGTCCCGCTTGCGCCGCAGCCAGACCTTGATCTGCCACAGGGGAGCCTTCTTGATCTCGCCCTCGTCTTCGATGATGCCGCTCATGCGGCTGTCTTCCCACTCGAGGGACTTCTTGGTCTTGGCCCGCCCCATCTCCCAGGTGTTCACGACGTAGCGCTCGACCTCCCACACGTCGGGGTCCACCTGGGCGATCCGCAGCACGTCCTCGAGGCTGAGCGGCCGCTCGCCCTTGTAGGCCAGGGTCGCGTTGCCGGTGGCCGTCTCCTCGAAGCGCACGTCGGGGCGCTTGGGCTCCTGGACCTTGGGCGGCTCCGGGGGGCGCTTGGGGGCCGGCGCCGGCATGCCCTCGGGGGTGTAGGCGGTCACGAAGTGGTAGAGCTCCCGGGAGCGGTAGTAGGTGAGCTCGTGGCCGATGGAGGCCAGGTGGTTCTTCAGGTACTGGGGCCCGTGGCCCGGGTTGGCCTCGAGGTAGGCCCGGGCGGCGGCCTCGAGCTCGGGGGTGAGCCACTTGGGGCGCTTGGGTCCGGCCACTACCTACCCCCCAGGCGTGCGAAGGCGCGGAACACGTAGGTGCCTGCGGGGCGGTACTGGGCCTCGAGCCCCAGCGTCACGCGGGGGCCGTCCGCTAGGGCCTGCACCCCCACCCAGGAGCGCTCGAGCGCGCCCGGGTAGAAGGCTAGCTGGGGCATGAGGTAGGCGTCCACGTCCCAGCTCGAGCCCAGCCAGTAGTAGGCGTCCAGGCGCACGTAGTGGCCCGAGAACGGTGCGCGGTCGGCTGAGGGCTCCGTCGCGGCCGGCGCGGGGCCGCTCCACTCCCAACCGAGCTCCACGTCCCAGCCGGTCCAGCCGGTGCCGCCGGCGCCGGTGGCGAAGGCGAGTCCGGCGGCCAGCACCAGGGGAGCGATAAGGTGCTTTATCATGCGTCTTATTCTACAGACGGGCACGGGTGGGGTAGAGAAAGGGCCTAACGGTTCAGTAACAGACCCGGGGAATAGCAGAGGCGGCGGGCTCGAGCCCGCCACCGGTCTACCTGCGCAATCCTCGCCGTCGGGGTCGCCGGCGCACCTGCCCCGCCCCTAGGTAGGCGGCGCGCCGGACTTCTCGAAAAAACCCGTGGCGTTGAAAAAAGCGACGACGGCGCGGATGACCATGCGCGCGATGATGTCGTAGCTGTCGCGGAAGGCCTCCGGGAGCATTTCCGGGGGGAAGAGCTCCCGCATCTGCGCCACCGCCTTGTCCTCCTTTGCCTTGCCCTTCTCACCGGTCCCCTCGGCGGTGAGCTCCACCAGGGTGACGGCGAGGCCGGCCGCCTGAATGATCGCCTGCAGGATCGAGAGCAGCTTCTTCATCGTTACCTCCGCGGCCACCCTAGGCGCTGGGGCGGTCGGGGTCCTCCCACCACTTGCGCCAGTAGCTGATGCCGAAGTCGCGCTCGAGCTCGTAGCGCCGGCCGTGCACGGTGCCGCGGCCCACGGCGATCGTGAGCTTGCGGCTCAGCACGTCGTCGCGCCAGCGGGGGTTGGCGCTGTCGGCCACCACCTGGGCCAGCAGCTTGAGGCGCTGCCACTCCATGGGGTAGCGCGTCCCCGCCCCGAGGCGGCGCCGGTAGCGGCGGATGTGGTCGCGGCGCGGCGCGCCGTTCTGCACGGCGATGTCCACCCCGAGGGCGTAGGCGCGCTCGGTCGTGAACCCCAGGGCCTCCACGAGCCTCCGGCCGCGGTCCAGGTACGGCTGGGCGGCCTCGCGGAACGCCTGCTGGGTGCCGGGCAGCTCCTCGAGGCGGTGGAAGGCGTTGCGCCACTCCCACGTCGGCCGGCCGCGGCGGTCCAGGATACGCGCCCGGGCGAAATCCACGAGCGCCGCGTTGCCGCGCCGGGCGGCCTCGACGAACTCCTCGCCCATGATGCGGGCGGCCTGCTCGGGCTCGAGCTCGACGATGCGCGCCAGCACCGGGCCCAGCGTCCCCTGCCCGAGGTTCCATTGCAGCGGCCCCCAGGAGAGCACCTGGCCGTCGAAGTCGCCGGCCAGGTGCCCCCCCTCGAACGCGTGCACCATGCGGAGCACGCGGGTCTGGAGGGTGGGGTGGGGTTTGCGGTTCATGGACGTTAGAGCATGCCGATGACGCCGTAGTTGCCGCCGCCGGCAACGATCGGACCGGGCATTTCGCTCGGATCGGCGGGCTCGAGCTGCAGGGTGAAGGCGATGTCGCCGATGGACGTGTCGGCCGTCGCGGGGGCGGTGATGACGAGGGTGTCGCCGGGGGCGAGGTACACGTCCCCCATGGGGAAGTCGAACGCGCCGTCCGACTGCCCGGCGAGGAGGGCCGCCGCGATCGAGCCGCTGCCGCCCGAGATGTCGGCTACCCAGTCGGCCGCCGGGGGCAGGTCGGCGTAGAGCCGGTGGTTGCCGTTCGCGGGGATCTTGACGTGCTCGGCCGCCACGTAGATGAACAGGACGGCGTCGGCGGCGGGGGTGCCGGGTACGAAGACGCGAAGCTCGCTGGGGCCGCTGCCTAGGTCGGCGAGCTCCGACGCCTGCTCGAGCTGCTTGAGAAAGCGGGTGTTGGTACCGGGTAGGTGTCTGCGCTCCTTTGCCATGCCGCCACCGTAGAAACGGTGGCGGTAAGGCTACACGTCGGACCTGGGCGCGCGCTCGCGCAATAGGGACTCGAGCCGTTGCAGGATGGGGAGGTCGGGGTAGATGCGCTGCAGGTTCTCCAGGATGGACAGCGCCTCGGTGACGATCAGCATGCCCAGGCCCACGCCGGTGAAGAGGGCCCCCATGCCGATGCCGCGCTCGGCGAGGTTGATGGCGGCGAGCGCCGTCCCGTAGACCACGAGCTTGGCCCCCGTCTTGGTGGCCATGATGGCGCTGGTGATGTGGTGCCCGCGGTAGCGGGCGGCGATCACCCCCGTCAGAAAGTCGAGGGCCACGAGCGCCCCCAGGATGCCGTACGCCTCACGCCACGGCGAGTAGATCCAGATCACCAACCCCACGAGCAGCTTGACGATGAGGAGGTCGGTGAGGCGGCTCAGGATGTCGGCGATCGAGAGAAAGAAGGTCGTGAGGCGTTCCATGCCCGCACCCTCGAACCCGTAGCCGTCAGACGGCTAGAGCGGGACCACCGTGGCGTTGGGGGCGGTGGTGGCGTAGGTGATGCGCAGACGGTCCCCGGGGGCGAGGTAGACCATGCCGGCCGTGACTCCGAGGTCGTAGTACGTCGCGCCGTCGCGGCTGAACTCGAGCAGGCTCGGGTCGCCGCCCTGCACGATCACGGCCACGGGGTTGGTCCCGGGGTTCTGGTACTCGAAGGGGCTGGCGCCCACCGTGAGCGCAGAGGGGGCGGTGGCCGTGTCCGTGAGGGCGTAGCGGGCGTCGCCTTCGGCCTGGGTCAGGTACTGGGGGTGCGGGTCGGCGTCGGCGACGTGGGCGTCCAGCGCCGCCTGGTCGGCCTTGCCGTCGAGCTGGGTCTGGATGGGGCCGGTGACGCCGTCGAGGTAGCCGAGCTCGGTCGCGTCCACGCCCGCGGGCCAGTCGCTGATCTCGGCGAGGGGGTGGGTGTGGGCCTCCGGGGCGAAGGTGGTGGGCTTGTTCTGCACGTCGTCCCAGCCGATGCCGTCGCCGGCGGGGTCGGCCGTCGCCGCCCAGGACTCGAGCGTGTCCATGCGGTCCGAGAGCGACCCCACGGCGGCGTTCAGGGCGTCCAGGTCCACGGCCTCGAGGGCGCTCAGGCGCGCGTCCGCGTTGACGGCCTCGAGGGCGTCCAGGCGGGCTCCGATGTTCAGGGCCTCGAGGGCGGCCACCCGCGGGGCCAGGCCCCCGGTGCCGCCCAGCTCCTGCACCATGCGGTAGAGGATCGCGTCGTTGGTGATCAGGTCCTGGAACTGCGGGTTCCAGGTGTCCGGGTGCGCGGGGTCGGTGGTCTCGAGCGCGCGTACGCGGTCGGTAAAGGTGCCGTTTTCGTTGCCGATCAGGTCCATGGGTTCTCCTACTGCTGCTCAAGGGTGATGAGGAGGGTCGCGTCGAGGAAGATTTCCACGTGCCCCGAGGGGTGGTTGTCGCCGGGCCACTTGGTGTCACGGAAGGCGCGGACCCAGATCATGCGGCTGGGAAGAAGCGGGCTCACGGTGGTCGGGTCAATCTCAGCCTGGACGTGGTGGTCGGTCTTCGCGCCCTCGCCGGTGGAGCGGTTGACGATGGTCTGGGCCCCCGAGGTGGTGCTGGGTGCGCCTTCGTCCCCGGGGTCGTTCCAGCGGCTGACGACGCCCTTCGGGCTCGCGTTGCCGTCCACGTTCCACCAGGCCTGCGCCTTGTAGCGGAAGTCGCCCTGGTTGGACTGCGCGATGTACTTGTACCGCAGCATGAGCGGCACGGCGTGCACCACCTTGAGGCCGTACATCATGGTCTGCAGTTGCCAGCGGTCGCTGACGCCGCTGTCGAACATGATGGCCGCCGCGCGCAGCTGCACGCTCAGGGGCTCCATGCGCCAGAGGTTCTTCCCGTTGCTGGTGCCGATCTTGGTCAGGATGATGTGGGTGCCGTTCCAGGACTTGAGCCAGCGCGAGCCCACGGCCGCGTCGGCGGGGGGATCGCTGGTGTAGACCGTGATCGCCAGGGTGGCCTGCTCGAGGGCGTCCAGCCTGGCGTCGGCGTTGACGGCCTCGAGGGTGGACACGCGGGAACCCAGGGTGATGATGGACTGCTCCACGGTCCCCAGGCGGGCGTCGGCGTTGACGGCCTCGAGCGCGTCCAGGCGCGGCCCGGCGCCGATGCTTTCGAGGGCGTCGAGGCGAGAGCCGGCGTTCACCGCCTCGAGCGCGCTCACGCGGCCGGGCAGGGCCAGCACCCCCGCCGCCTCGATGATGTCCAGGCGCTTCTTGAGCACCGCGTCGTTCGTCACCAGCTGCAGCAGCTGGGGGTTGATCGTCGAGGGGTGCACGGGGTCGGTCGTCTGGATCTCGTAGAGGTCCAGCGCGATGGTCCCGTTGGGGTCGCCGGTGAGTGCCATGACTGCACCCTAGGCGTGGGCGCGGTCAGGCGGAGTTGAGCACCCAGTTGCCGTTGAGGATGCGCGTACCGTCGAGCGGGATGGTGCTCGAGCCCATGACCTCGTAGTGGGGGAGGGTGCCGGCGGGGCGGAAGCGGTCCACGATGGAACGCACCACGGCGAGGTCGTAGGGGCCGCCCTCGAGCCGCACGATCAGCACCCCGAGGTAATACTTCAGGTTCTCGTACGGCCCGCCGGGGTTGAAGCGCACGCTCCCGTCCCAGGTCTGCACGCCGTCCCAGCGGCGGATGGTGTACCCGCCCTTGGTCTCCACCGTGGTCCAGTCGAAGACGGTGGCCGTGGTGCCCGGGAAGGCGCGCTCGATGGCCTGTTCGATGGCCTCCGGGGTGGTGCGCGGCAGGCGCAGCTCGCCCAGGATGCGCTCGCGCAGGGTCTCGTCGGTCTCCCCGGGGAAGCGGGGCTCGAGCCCGTAGAGGCGCGCGTGGAAGTCCAGCCACTCCCACGTCGCCAGCTGCACGTCGAGCTGGCCGAGGGCGCTCAGGTCCACCCGCTGCAGGCCGGCGTCGAGCGCGTCCATGAGGTCCGCGGTGACGCCGCGCAGCGGCAGCCAGGGGGGCAGGCGCCAGACCCTCCCCGAGCTCGCGCCGCCGTCCGCCGCCCCCGTGGGGGGCTGCAGGGGCAGGGTGACGACCACATGGTCCTGTCCGGGACCCGTGAGGGGGTTGGGGTCGGGGTTGAAGGTCTGCGCCATGTCCGTACCCTAGCGTCCGTGACCGGCTACATGTACTGGTAGCCGTCGGCCGGAGCGTCGCCCGAGGGTCCGTCCTCGAGGTTGCTCAGCTCCACGTGCAGGTACACCTCGTCCACGTTGGGCACCAGCGGGAACGAGAACTCGTGGATGGTCTGCGGGTTCAGGGACTCGAGCACGCTCCCGATCTGGTTCCCGTCCTTGTCGGTGACGAAGAGCAGCACCCCCTCCGGGCGGCTGAGCTCCACCTCGACGTGGGCCGTGAACGTCTGCGGGTCGTAGTTGCGGGTCACGCGGACGATGTGCCCGCCGGCGTACCCTTCCTGCAGGGCGGCGATGAAGTCGGGCTCGAGGTCGGCGTAGTAGCTCGCCTGCTTCTGGGCGCGGTCGAAGGTGAACCCGAACGGCTCGGCCAGCGGGTAGATGCGGTCGCGGTAGACGTAGATCACCCCGGACTCGTAGACGCGGGTGAAGAAGTCGCCCTCGAGCGCGCGCAGCTGCTGGGCCAGCGCGTCGAGGTACTGGGTGCGGGTGACGTAGCTGGGGTCGCGGATGGCCGGGTAGCTGGTGAGGTCGTTGAAGTAGGTGCTGTCCCCCAGGTCGTAGGTCTCCTGCAGGGCCGAGGTCACGGCGTAGGAGTAGACCGCGGTGAGGAAGCTGTCCTTGAGCGAGCTCAGGGCGGCGGCGTCGAGCTGGGGGTCGTAGCTGAACTTGAAGAGGCTCACGCCCACGTCGTAGAGCTCGCGGTAGCCGTCGGCGCGGCCGGTGTCGTAGACCGTGGTCACGGCGCCGTTGCGCTCGCCCTCGAGGTAGGTGGTGTAAGCGGCGTCGTCGAGGCCGGCCGTGTTGTCCGCGTCGTAGCTGTACGCGGGGTACTGGGCGGCGATGTAGTCGAGGAAGAAGCGCAGACCGGCGATCTTGCCCGTGGCTTGCATCTTGTCCTTGTACGGCGCGGCCTGGTCGCGGTACTGGGTCTGGTACCCGGCGTCCCCGGGCTCGAGCGCGGGGTCCACGCTCACGCGCCAGTCATAGCCGTCCGCGAGGCCCTGGTCGTAGATCTCCTGCGCGGCTCGAGCGAAGCCGGCCTCGTAGACGTGCTTGGCGACGGCGTCCGCCTGGCCGGAGGTGGTGCTGGTCGGCCAGGCCGTCGCCCCCTCGGGGAGGCCGCCGGTGATCTCCGCGTCGTGGGCGGCCTGGTAGACCTCGCCGTAGGCGCGGTCGTACCCCGCGGCGTCGCCGTCCCCCTGGATCTGGGCGATGAAGCTCGACTTGAGCCCCGAGAGGTAGGTCCCGTCCTGGCTGGTGGTGTCGTAGGTGAACGCGGGGTAGGCGCCGTACACGTCGTGGTAAGCCCCGACGCCGCCCGCCTGGTACACCTCGTCGGCCGCCGGCACCGCAAGGTTCTTGTAGTAGTTGGGGTCGGTGTTGGCGCCGTCGTAGGGCGACGCGCCCTTGGCGACCATGGCGTCGAGGAAGCGCTTGGACGTGTCAATGCTCGAGCGGTCGGCGATGGCCTGCACCATGGCCTGACGGGTGGCGTCGGTGTCCCAGTCGGGGCCCGCCAGCACCGCGGCCGAGTCGAAGCCGTAGGGGTCGGCGAGCGGGTAGATGGCCTGCGCGAAGGCGAGACGGCCGTCCGCGACCCCGGTCTGGTAGCTGCCGCCCATCACATCGTCGGTGGGGGAGGCGTACGTGGAGAGCGCTGTGGTGGCCACGTCGCCGTCGTAGTCGCGGGCGTACTTGGTCATGCCGGCCCGCACCACGATCCGGTAGAGGCCGTCCTGCCGGGGGAAGTCCATGGTCAGGGTCTTGGAGCCGGTGCCGTCCGCCCCGTCGCCGGCGGTGATGAGCCCGGTCTCGTTGCCGTTGGCGTCGAGGCCCTTGAGGAACATGCTGATGGACCCCGGCTTGTCCAGGACCACGGTCAGCCGGGACGTGTCGGCGTCGAGCGGGGTGACCTCGAGGCTGAGCACCGCGGGCTCGAGCGCCGCCACCAGGCCCGCCCGCAGCGAGAGGGCCTTGCGCAGCGCCACGGCGGGGTAGAGGGTGGGCTGCGTCGGCGGCGATGCGTAGAGCCACGCCAGCTTCGCCACCCCGTCGCCGGTGAGGTGGCGAAAGGCCAGGTGGAAGGTGGTGCCCGTCCCGTCGTCCATGAGGCCGGGCGTGCTGGCGTTGCGCCAGTAGCGCGCCTGCGTCCGCACGCGCGGGCTGGCGAACGGGCGCTGCGCGAGCAGGTCGGCGTCGGTCAGGTTCTGGCTCCAGAGAGGCATGCGCTACTCCTTACGGCTCCGTGTGGAAGCAGACGCTCCAGGGGCTGTTCCCGTCGGCTCGGCTGATGAAGGTCACCAGGTCCTCCGAGCCGTCGCTGTTGGCGTAGCTGTTGCCGGCCGCCACGTCCTTCGTCGGCCGCATGACGGTCCGCTCGAGGGGCAGGCTGAAGCGGTAGGGCCGGTCCATCCAGGCCGGGAAGCGCCCCTGCACGTCGGGCTCGAACTCGAGCGTGGGGGCGGACTTGGCGGTGGTGTACCGCTTCCGGGTGCCGCTGAACCAGCCGGGGAGCGGCGAGAGCTGCCATACCTGCCCCGCCTCCACGCTGGCGAGCGCCACGTCCACCCCGAGGGGGAGGCAGGCGCCGTAGGCCCACTTACCGTTGCTGCTGTTCTCGGTGGACTCCGTAGGCGCGACCTCGTAGAGCTGGGGGTTGGGGCTGCTGTCGCCCGGGGAGCGGGTGACCATCATCAGCCCTTCCCCGAAGGCGCTCGTGCCGCTCGTGGGGGTGTCGCCCACCTCGAACTCGAGCCACAGGCTGAGGCTCATGTGCACCGCGGCGTTGTTGGGGGCGATGGTGAAGTCGGCGCCGGTCACGTTGAGCACGGTCGAGCCCTGGACCCAGGCGGTGTCGTCGCTCAGGTCGCGGCAGACCACCGGCCCGAGCATGCGCGCGCCGGTGCCGATGGGGCTGCGCACCGTCGGCACGCCGCGGTAGCTTTGGGTCTTCACGTTGGTGGGAGGCACGAGCAGGTAGTAGCCGGGGGCAAGGTCCAGGTTCAGGTCCTCGGCGAGCAGCGACCCCGAGCTGCTGCTGCCGTCGCCGACCATGGGAACGTCGGCCACCTTCTGCTCGTAGACCAGGTCGCCGTTCGTGAGGCTGACCTTGTAGAGGCGGAAGGTGTAGGTGTTCGAGTAGCTGCCGTACACCAGGTCGAGCCGCGCCTGCGTGAGCTTGCGGTTCTGCCCCTCGACCTTGAAGAGCAGCCCGACGTGCTGGGGGGCGCGGGTGAGGCTCGTGACGTTGCTCGCGTCGGCCTCGAGCCAGCGCGCGCGCTCGCGGCGCTCGGGGATCGTGGTGGGCGCGGCGGGGAAGACGCTTTTGTCCACCCGGTCGGCGTGGATGTGGATGGTGCTCGAGCCCGCCTGCGCGCTGCGCAGGAAGAAACCGCGGTGGTCGCCGTTGGAGGCGAGCAGCACGCTGAGGTCGGCACCGTAGGAGTAGTGCTTGACCACCGCGTAGGTGGGCAGGTGCTCGTTGACCACGCCGATCTGCTGGAGGCCGTCGTCGCGGAAGGCGTTGAAGAGGTGGCCGAAGAGCTGGGTGGGCCGCCAGTAGCTCGTCGAGGAGGGGACGCTCGATTCGTAGTTGAGGTAGGGCGGCAGGAGCAGCACCCGCGGCCGGTAGGCGTCCTGGATGGGCAGCGGGCGCATGTAGCCGTGGGCGTAGCCCGCCCCGTCGAGGAAGCGGAACTCGAACAGCGGGCCGTCGAGGTTGGGCCCCTGCACGCCGAAGGCGTCGGGGGTCACGATGTACTCGATCTGGTCAATGCGCAGAATGACGTTCTTGGCGTAGATGAGGGCGTGCGTCGCCACTTCGGCGACACCGCTCAGGGCGTCGGGGTGGCTCCAGAGGGTGGTGTAGGACTGGCCCACGGTGTAGCTCGAGCCCCAGGCCGGATCTTTGAGGCTGGCGGCGCGGGTGGAGCTGGTGATCTGGGAGGGATTGGTGCTGACGGCCCCCTCGACCACGTGCATCTCGATGTCCGTGAAGGCGCCGGTGGTGGCCCCGTCGGCGCGGTAGACCGGGGTGAAGGTGATGCGGAACGCCTTGAGGCCGGGCAGGTAGAAGAGCAGCGGCCAGCGGTGCCGGCCGTCCTGCGTGGGGTAGACGTAGGCCTTGCCGGCGAGGTTGTCCACCCAGTCCACCGCGGTCACGTTGGTCACCGAGGACGGCGCCGTCACGCTGCCGTCGGGGCGGACCGCGATGGGGCTCGCCTCGGTGTCGGTGGCCTGCTGGGCGGTGAAGCGGTAGCCGCCCTGGATGCTGACTTTACCGGTCCCCCACCCGAGGGTGTCGAAGGCGGTCTTGTACTGGTCGGCCAGCTGACCGATCGTGAAGGGGGATGCGAGGTTGGCGGAATACTTGGGCATGGGTCTCTCCTAGGGCTTGACGAGGAGCAGGTGCGCCTCGGCCTGGTTCGAGTAGATCGTCTGCCGCCAGACGAAGACGTAACGGTTGCCGTCCTCGGCGAGCCAGCTGTCGCCCAGGTTGGCCGAGAAGGCCGCGTCGCGCGCGAGGTAGACGTTGGCGAGGCGGCCGCGGTTGGAGGCTACGCTGTCCGAACGGGCGACGTGGGTCTCGGTGAGGGCCATTCGGTCGAGCAGCCGCGTGCCCAGCGCGACCTCGTAGTAGGGCACCGCAGGCTGGCCGGCGTCGTAGGCGTTGTTCCACCCGGGCGGGGTGTGGAAGTTGGGACCCCAGGCCAGCTGGTAGGACTTCGCCAGCGGCCCGGTGGCGGCCACGACGTAGCCCACGCGGTCGTCGGGGACGAGCAGCCCCCAGCGCGCCCAGGCGCTACCGTCGTCGGCCGACGAGGGGGGGTCCAGGAAGTCCGCGATGACGACGGGGGCTTTGTACGCGCCGGCCTGGTAGAAGGCCAGCGCCAGCCCCTGCGCGTTGCCGATGGCGTCAATGAAGAGGTCCTCGTCCTGGGTCATGGCCAGCGTGATCGCGCCCAGGCTTGCATGCGGCCGCACGTACGAGGTCGAGGCGGTCGAGCTTTGGCTGTTGTCGAAGATGTCGCCGTTGGCCCCGCCGTACCACTTCAGCGCCACGGCGTCGCCGTGCTCGAAGCCGGAAGCGGCCACCGTGGTGGCGACCTTGAGCTTGAAGGAGGGGGCGCCGGCGTCCACGACGCGCCACGCCAGCGCCTTGTTGTGGCCGGCCCCGGAAGTGGCGTTGGTGTCCGCGCGAAGCAGCCCCCCGATGGGCTTGTGCCGCACCCACACTCCGTGCACCTCGAACTTGAGGTGCGACGTGTAGTTGGAGTAGCGCACCACCGAGAAATACTGCACGCCCAGCCCCGGCTCGCGCGGCTCGAGGAGGAGGAGCAGGGGGTGCTGCGCGTTCCCTGCGTACCACTCGGGAACGATGACCGCGGTTTGGTCGGAGCTGGTCGAGACGGGAGAGCTCCAGTTCCGGCGCGTGTGGTCGTAGAGGGAGACCCCCGTCCAGTCGGGGCGGGCGTCCAGCTTGAACGCCACCGCGCTTCCCGGGAGCGCCAGCGCGAGCATGGAGGCGTAGTTGTTGGTGCTGTCGATCGTCTCGTCCACAGCCACCGGGGTCGGCAGGGGGTGGTAGACCCAGAAGCGCGGGGGCTGCCAGGCGGTCGCGGTCGCGCCCTTCTCCAGCTGCGGGAAGGCGAGGCGCAGGCCCCGCTCACGCTGGGTCCCGTCCCACGATCCGCGGCCGCCCAGGTGGATGTACACGACGCCGCTCGAGCCCGTGGTGAAGGTGATGACCTTGCGCGCCCACACCCCGAGGCCCGCGGTCAGCCCGTCGGCGTCCTGGAAGAGGTCGTAGGCGGCCGTGCCGCTGCTCCCGGTGCCCGCGTCCACGTACAGGCTCCAGTCGGCGCTGCCCAGCTTCTTGTAGTAGAAGCTGAACGTGTAGGTGGTGTTGGGCTCGAGGCCAAACTCCCACCAGAGCACGTTGTCGTTGTTGTAGTTCCACAGGTCGGCCGAGCCGCCCTTGTACCAGGCGGGCGGCGCCGGCTCGCTGGGCAGGTCGGCGGTCGCCCCGTAGTTTTCTCCGATCAGGCGCACGCTGTAGGCCTTGCGCGGCGTCCAGTTCTTCGCCGCGCCCGGGGTGGGGTCGAACCCGCTGGTGCGGTCGAAGACGGTCAGGGAGAAGTTGGCGGGCCCGACCGCGAAGAAGGTGTGGTCGGGGTGGTCGAGCAGGTTGGGGCTGCCGTTGTCCAGGTCGGTGTCGCTGGGGAAGTAGGCGCTTTGCAGACCCACGCCGGCCGCGACCTCGAGCAGGCGGCTGGTGAACACCTCGGCGGGGTCGCCGTAGGTGTCGTCCGGCGACTTCTTGAAGGGAGCGGGTACGTACTTCGACGACTGGGGCATGGCGTCTCCTTAGCTGGTGCTACCCTCGAGCACGCCCACCACGGCGCGCTCGCCGGGGGCGACGGGCACGTCGGCCGCGGGTTCGATGAGGGTGATCTCGCGCACGTCGGGATGGGCCACGGTGAGGGCGGCGATGAGGTTTTCCCGGCTCAGCTTCTGCCCGATCTGCAGGTCGCGCACGTGCTGGCGGGCGGCCTCGTAGCAGGCGGCCAGGGCCTCGTCGCTGCCGTCCACCTGGAAGCGGATGTCCACGTACTTCGGTGCCGCGGCGATGACCTCGAGGGACACCCCGGCGGGGCGTCCGGCGTCGAGCGCGGTGCGCAGGTAGTCCACCATCTCGGGGGTGACGCTGGCCGAGCCGTTGTCCACGTACAGGCGCACCACCGCCGGCGGGAGGCTGGGGTCGCGGGTGATGTCGCGCGCGAGCACCTGGGTTACGCGCTCGCCCGCGGGGCTGGTGGCCTCGAGCGCGGCGGCCTCGAGGGACTGCAGGGTACCCTTCTGCAGGCCGGTAAAGAAGCGGGCGAAGCGGGCGATCTGGTCTTCGAGGGCTTCCTCGTCACGGCCGCCTACGGCGGGCTGGGGGTTGGTCACCTGCTCCACGCCCGGGATGAGGTCCACGAGCTCGGTCACGGTGCCCGCGGGCACGTTGCCGGCGGAACCCGGCTCGACGGCGCGCGCCGGCACGTCCACAAAGGTCTCGTTCAGGGGGATGGTGGCGTCGCTGGTCGTCTCGAAGCGAACCCCGCTGGGCGTCTGGGCCCGGGTGCCCGCGGGGATGAGGTACGGCTCGGGGGCCGCGCTCGAGCGCGAGAAACGCAGGGTGGTCACGGCGGCTACGGCGGTCTCGCGCGGCAGCCCGAAGGCGCGGAACGCGGCCTCGGGTACGGCGCGCTCGAGCTCCTGGTCGAAGCGGGCGGTAAGGTCCTCGATCTCGAACCCCACGGCCTCGAAGATGGTGCGCAGCACGTCCCCCTCGACCGCGCTCGGTTGGATCCCGGTACGGTAGAAGAACCACCGCAGCATGTCCAGGGTGGCTTCGTCGAGTGGGGTGTACGTCGCGTTCGGCATTATCCCTCCACGATGATCGTCATGTTCAGGTCGTCGCCCTCGACGGGCTCGACCGTGACGGTGATCTCAAGCGCTCCGTCGGATCGGTACTGGGCGGTGCTGGCGCGAACGGACCGCACCCGCGGATCGGCTTCCAGGGACACCTTAGCCTCGAGGGCCGCCAGGCGCGCCCGCCACTCCTCGGCCACCTCGCCCACGTAGTCGCGCAAGCGGCTGCCGTACTGCGGGTGCGCCGGCAGCTCGCCCGGGTAGGTGATGAGGCGGCGGTACAGGGCCTTCGCCAGCTGCTGGGCGCCGCCCTCCATGGCGGGCCTCGAGCCCTCCATGATGAGGACCAGGTCCTTGCTGTCCCAGCCCAGGTCGCGCTGGGCGCTCATGTTCCACCTCCGAGGCGCACCTGCTGGCGCCATGCCCACCCGAGGGTGAGCTCCACGCGGACGTTTTCGCCGGCCTCCCAGCGGAAGAGGCCGCGGAAGGCCACGTACTGCAGGAAGGGCAGCTGCACCCCCAGACCCCAGTCGAGACCGCGGGCCTCGGCGCGGACGGCCAGGCTGAGCAGGCGGTCCACCAGGCGGTAGCTCACCCGCAGCGAGGCGTCCACGGCCACCTCATTGCGGGCGCTCGTGAGCGCGGTGATGGCTGTGGCCAGGTCGCGCGTCTCGAGGGTCAGGCCCGCCCCGGCGCCGAAGACGAGCTCGGGGGGCTGCCCGCTGCGAAGCTCCAGCGAGGCGTCGGTCATGAGCGAGGCCATGGCGCTCAGGATGCCCTGGGCCTCGGTGTTGGTCACGGAGCCCGCCGCCTGCGTGAGGAGCTGCGCGGCGGCCTCGAGCTTGACCGCCCCCGTCAGCCGCACGCGGCCGCTCCGGTCGCTACGGAGGCCCAGGGCCGCGCGTGCGCGGGTGCGGGCCTGTGCCCGGGGGACGACGGCGGCCTCCACCGCGGCGGCGGTCTCGGGGCTGGTGGACGTGGGGCAGAGACTGCACTTAGGCACCGGCCACCTCCTCACGCTCCGCGCAGAACGCGGCGATGACCTGCTCGGGATCGGCCTCGAGCCCGCCGGATACCGTGTCGGCGGCCGCCTGCGGCGGGCCTACGGGACGCAACCCCTTGAGCTTGAGGGTCCAGCGCTCGACGAGGGGGGAGGCGTTCGAGCGCTGCCCGAGGGGGACGAGCAGCGGCACGACCTCCCAGCTGTGGCCCTGGTAGGTGTCGTGCCACTCGAGGGTGAGCAGGGGCTGCTGCGCCCGGGCGCGCTCGCGGTTGGTCTCCAGGTAGTAGCGGATGTAGGCCTCGAGCGCCCGCTGCGCGGTGTAGGCGTCCAGGGTGACGCCCTCGACGCTGCGCGCCGAAAGCAGGAACTGGCCCTCGATGTCCCATTGGGGCGGGGCCGCCCCCTGCTCGTCGGCCACCGCGCCGTAGGGCGTGTCCATCACGCCGATGCGGGTCGGCTGATTGACCCGGATGGACTGCGGGGGGATCGGCAAGGGAAACACCCCGTCCCGCCCGGCGACGGGGTGGCCGGGCACGGGATGGGCGGCGCCGTTCTCGCGGATGCGCAGGATGAACGCCGCCTCCTGCAGGCGCTGGCGGTGGGTCGAGGTCGGGTGCGCCATGTCTGCACCCTAGGTCCCCGTGCGGTGGGTAGCCTATTCGGACTTGGCCTTGCTCGAGCCGCTGGTGATGGTGCCGGTGGCCGTGCCCGAGACCGTGCCCCCCGAGGTGCAGGGGAGGGCCGCAATCGTGACCTCCACGCTGTCCCCGACCCGGGCCAGGGGTACGCCGCCCTCGCCCGCGAGCAGCACCTCCGGGGCGTCCAGCACGATCTTGGCGGGGTCGCTGACCGTGGTCACGCCGGCCTCGTCGTCGAGCAGCACCTTGCGCCCGCCCTTGGTCATGACCTCGGCGAAGCCGTCCCCGTCGTCGAGCGTCACGGCGTGCCCGCCCGCGGTGCGCAGGCGTACGGCCGCCTTGGTTCCGTCGCCCCGGGCCGTCACGTCGCCGGTCTCGGGGTCGCGGGCCGCTTCGGTGTCGTCGTCGAGCTCGAGCGTGTGCCCGCCCGCGGTGCGTACCCAGAGGCTGCCGTCGGCGCTGAGGTGCACCTCGGCGCCGCTCGAGTGCCGCAGGTAGAGGTCCACCGGGGGACTTTCCGGCGGGGACCAGGCCGCGCGCTCCGGCGGGTTCCAGGGACGGGAGGGGCGGCGGGTGACGAACCGCTCCCAGAGGCGGCCCAGCCAGCTTCGGTTGCCGATCTGGCCGTCCTTCTTGCTCAGGACCTGCAACGCGGTCCCGTCGGGCCAGACCGTCTCGCTCGAGCCGTCGCCCTCGGTGATCGTATACCGCCCGGAAGGGTGCTGCTCGAGGCGGGCGTGGGGGTCGCGCTGCATGAGCTCGTTGGGGACGGCGTTCCAGGCCCGGTCGGGAAGGGCGGCGATCCAGACCCCTGAGCGCTCGTCGTCGGCGTAGAACGCCACCAGGCCCCAGTCTCCGGGCTGGGGCAGCTCGAACTGCCCGCTTTCCGGGTGCGCCGGCGCGGCCAGGCTGGCGACGCGTACCCGCACCCCCTTACCCGACAGGGCGACCATGTGGGGAAAGACGACGCTCACCGCGTACTCCCCGGGGTGCACGTCCACGACCTGCGCGAGCTGAATGCCCTTGATCATGCCCCCACCGTAGCGGCGGGGGCGGTGTTAGGGGCTTATCCTGCAGGCAAAGAGCAGCAACCCGGAGCCTTCGTAAGCGGCGAGGCCGATTGCGGCAAGGTGGCGCGTCGAACCCTGCGCGAACACGCCGAACGCTCCTGTATCGGCTTTCGGAAAGTAAAGGGGGAAGGCGTCCACGTTCCATTGCCCCACCCAGCCAGCTTCGGCAATGGAGCGCGCCACCTCTTTGGCGATGGTGAGGATACGCTCGTTGTCCCGCTCGGGCCATGCGTACAGCTCGCCTTCTTCGCAGCGTTGCCCCTGGTACATGAGCACCGACGCCTGGAAGGCCAGCAAGGATTTCTGCGCGCCATAGACGGAGGACGATTCAGGGTGCGGGGGCGTTGGCCACCGCACCCCGAGCAGGGGAGAGTAGGCGCCGGCCGCGGCCAGCGCGAAGGCGGCGAGCAACCCGGCCGCCGCAAGGGTCCACGCGCGTTTCATGGGGTCAGTCTACCGCGTCTCCCGGCGCGCGAAGGGTCGCGCGTAGATGTCGCTGCCCACCCGCACAGGCTCGAGCCCCTGCACGAACCAGTCGGCGTCCCGGTAGACCCCGACCGGCAGACCGCGCTCGACGGCCAGGCTCATCGAACCGCCGCGCTCGGGCTGCCACGTCAGCTGACGGCCGCGCACGTGGTACTCGGCCAGCTCCTCAGCGTCCCACAGGCTCGGCGCCCGCACGCGTTCGCCGGGGCGGATCCAGGGGTAAAAGGGAGCCTGCAGGGTGCCGCTCATCATCTCGTGCAGGCGGTTCCATTGCCCCGCGAGCCGGTAGGTGAGCGCGAACATGAAGTCGGCCACCGTGCTGCGGTCGAGGCCGTCGTTGAGCACGAGGTGGGTGCGGATGTTCATGGGCCGGTACCCGAAGCGCTGGATGGAAGCGCGGTGCGCCACCACGGCCCCGAGCCCGAAGAGGAACTGGTCGTCGCTGAACGAGAGCGCGGGGTAGGCCATGAAGAAGTTGCGCACGGCGGTGTCGGTGCGCGCCCGGCTTTGCCCGCGCACCAGGTGCAGGTCGTGGTCCAGGGTGTGCAGCGGCAGCGCCTGCCACGCCGTAAGGACGCCGCGGCCGCCGGGGTCGGCGTACGGGTAGGGGGCCGCGCGCCAGCGTACGGTCGTCGCGCCCTCCTCGTCCCCGGGGGCGCTCGAGGCGCGGTGCCGCCAGCGCCCCCGCAGCTCCCCGGCCTTCGCCGTGGTGACGTACAGCTCGTGGAAGGGGTAGTCCAGGATGCGGCTGATGATCTCGAGGTGGGTTCCCTCGGCCGCGGTGAGCTCGGTGAAGAGCGGCCCCACGGCCTCGAGCCCGTCAAAGTCCAGGTGCACCAGGTCGCCGAGGCTGCGCCCCTGATGGCGGTACATGGCGTTGTGGAAGGCCACCCGGGTGAGGTAGCGGAAGGCCACCTCGGCGGGCACGCCGCTCATCTCGGCCGTCGTGAGCCGGCTTTGCACGGGCTGCCACCCCTCGACCGAACCCAGGTACATCCATTGCCGTACCGCGTCCTGCGCCAGGATGTGGGCCATGGAGGCCACGGTCAGCTGCACCGTGGCCTGGAGGCCGTCGCTGACGGCCTCGGTGTCGGCCACCGCGATTACGGGCCCGTGCAACAGGGGCTCCCAGCCGCCCCGGCTGCCGGTCCACGCGTACGCCTCGATCGTCACCAGGTCGCCCACGCGCACGAGCGCGGTGTAGGGACGCCGCGACCGGCCGCTCAGGGTGCGGTAGCGGGGGAGGGTGACGCTGCCCTGGGGCAGGGCCTCCTGGCCTACGCCGTCGGAGACCTGCACGCCCAGGACGTGCTCGGTGAGCTCGAGCTCGCCGTCGTCGGTCAGCACGCGCACGCGAACGTCCGAGACCATGGTCTACGCCCCCCGGTGGTTCTGGGGCACGGCCGCCCCCAGGATCATTTCAAGCCCTTCACGGATGCGGTCGGCCTGGGGCCCGCTCACGCCCTCCACGCGGATGTTCTCGAGCCCGCGCACCTCGACGAGCACCCGCCGCTCCTGCGGCTCGGTGGTGCTGCCTTGCGGGCGGCCCAGGTACTGCTCGAAGAGCTTCTGCCAGTCCAGCGGGTCGGTGACCGGCTTGCCCCCGCGGATCATCTCCATGTGGAGGTGGGGCCCGGTCGCCGCCCCCGTCTGCCCCTCGAGCCCGATCCGGTCGCCGGCGCGCAGGCGCTGCCCTTCCTTGAGGTCGGTCGCCTGCAGGTGGGCGAACCGGGCCTGGGTGCCGTCCCCGAGGTCGAGGATCACGTAGGTGCCGTAGCCCTTGGGGTCCTTCCCGACCTTGGCCACGGTGGCCCGGGCAAAGGGGTTGACGATCGGGTCGCCCCCGACCCCGGGCTTGCCGATCGAGAAGTCGTAACCGGTGTGGCGGCGGGGCAGCGCGTCGGGGTCCACGCCCCGGGCGCGTAGCTGCGCGCGGGTGGCGGCGTCGTACTCGGCCCCCGGGGCGAGGGTGACGGCCACGCCCTCGGGGGAGAGCATCCCCAAGGCCCCGGCGCCGGCGGGGCGGCCGGGTGCTTCCCCGGGCACGTAGGCCCCGGTGGGGATCTCGCCGGCGAAGCCGCTCATGTCGGCGTCGGAGGAGAGGGAGCGGTCGCCGAAGCCGCGCGAGAAGCGCGAGAGGCCGATCGAGAAGCGGCCGTGTACCGAGCGCAGGCCGGCCTCGAAGTTACCGGTGAGCTCGAGGCTCGCCAGGCTGCGCAGCCCGCGGGCCTCCTCGCCCAGAGCCCCCAGCTGGCGCGACTGCCAGTAGAAGCGGTTGGCCCCCTGCACGTCCTCGGCCAGGTCCTGCCCCTCGGCGAAGACGGGGGCGCGTTCGGCCGCCTGGGTCACGAAGGCCTCGAGCCCGCCGGCGCCCAGGATGGTCAGCAGCTGCTCGTTGTCCACCCCGTACTGCTGCAGCAACGCCGCCTGCAGGGACAGACCCTGCGGTGAGCCCCCCAGGTTGCGCTGCAGGCGCCGGACCATCGCCGCCAGCTTCTCGGGCGCGCGCCCCTCAGCCAAGGCGCGCAGCGCGATCGGCAACGCCTGGATGGGGTTGGCCCGGGCCAGCTGCTCGTAGCCTCGAGCGGTGGCCCCGGAAAGGCCCAGCTCCTCGGCGGTGGGCAGCTCGCCGCCCATGGCGTCCAGCATGAGCATCTGCAGCCCGAAGTCGCCCTCCGCGGCGAGGGCCGATTTGATCCCCGACTGCGCCTGCGCCCCCGCCTGCCCCTGGAGCAGCCGGTTGCCGGTCTGGGCGAGCGCCTGCTGCAGCGCGGCGTTGAAGGCCAGGGTGCCCTGGGTGGCCTGCACGCCGCGGGCGGCGCTTTCCTGGGTGACGCGCAGGATGGCCTGCAGCGTGTCGGACTTGCTCACCCCGAGACGCACCCCCTCGGCGAGGGCCAGCTTCAGGGTCTCGAGCGGCTGCCCCATCTGGCCGCGGGCAAAGGTGCCGCTCATCCCCAGCTGGTGCATCAGCTGGGCGGTCTGCTCCTCGCCGATGCCGGTGGTGGCCGAAAACTGCAGCAGCGAGTACACGTCGCCGCGCATCCCGCCCGGAAGGTCGAGCATGGCCGCGTAGCGCTCGGCGTCGCGCGCGGTGTACCCGAGCCGCAGCAGGCGGGTATGGCTCAGGAGGTCGTCGCGGTTGCGGAAGAGGGTCAGCGGGTTCTCGCTCGACTCGTACTGGCGGGCCAGGTCGGCCGCGATCTCCAGCTCGTTGCGGCCCTCCTGGTTGGCCCGGGTGAGCGCGCCCTCGAGCATGCGGAAGCCCATGACGCCAGCCCCAAGGGCGAGGCCGGCCGGCCCCAGGAAGCGCAGGGCCCCGCCCAGCCAACCCATGCGGGCCAGCCCGGCGCCGCCCCAGCGCTCGAGCAGCTGCCCGATCAGCCCGCCCGGGCCACCGCCCTCACCTCCCGGGGGCTGCGGGCCCTGGGCCTCGGGCTTCTGGCCCTCCTTCTCCAGGGACTCCTTGTGCTCCTTGACGGCGTCGGTGAGCTCCTGCAGGGCCTCCTCGAGGCTTTCGATGCGGTCGTCCGGGGCCCCGGCCTGGCGGGCGGCCTCGAGGTAGGTGCCTAGCGTGGCCAGCCGCCCCTGGATGCGTTCGATCTCCGAGTAGGTGCGGGCGCCGGCCAGCGAGGCCCCGGCCGTCACGAGGCCGCGGTCCACGCGCGAAAGCAAGGCGGCGGGGTTGGCCTGACTCAGGTCCACCTTCCCCAGGACGCCCCCGCCGGCACCGCCGGCGGCCGCTTCCTCCACGGCGGAGCGCATGCGCTGGCCGAGGTTCTTCGCCATGTCCTCGAAGGCGCGCTCGACCTCGCGGGCCACCTCGCGGGCCTTCTGCGCGGTGCCGTCCAGGCCCTCCGTGGCCCCTTCGGCGGCCGTCTCCACTTCGGCGGCCCGGCGCTTGGCCTCCTCGATGGACTGCTCGTCGGACGTGACCCGCACGCGCCCTTCGATGTTGACCTCTACCCGCTTCTCCACCTCAGACCTCCACTACTCCACGTTCGCCGCGGTAGCCCTTGCCCCCGGGGAGGGCGGCCTGCCACGCGCTCTCGCGCTGGTCGCGCTCCCGGAACTCGGCCAGCGCGCGCTCGTCCTCCAGGGCCTGGGCGAGCTTGGGTTGCTCGAGCTCGAGCACGAACCGCGCCCGCTCGAAGGTGAGGGGGCCCTTGATCCCCAGGGCTTCGAGGGGATCACGCCCGAGGCGCTTGGCCGCCTCGTAGATCCACGGCGTCTCAGGATGCCGTCTCAGCTCCGCCAGCAGCTCCGCCTCGGCCACGAAAGGAGTCCTCCAGTTCGATGTAGGCCTTGTAGACGGCCCAGAGCACGTCCACGTCGGGGCCCACGAGCTCGCCCGGGGCGAGCACCGGCTTGCCGTCGGGGCCGGTGATGTAGAAGCCCTCGGGGGCGGTGTCAATCACGTGCTCGAGCGTGGCCAGCATCCGGGTCAGGGCGCGCTCCTCGGGGGGCAGCTGCTCCCATTGCATGGGGGCGCTCATCTGGGCGACCCGGCGCCCGATGCGGATCTGCTCGTACAGGGTGGCCAGGTGGAACGTGACCTCGCCGGCCAGGCGGGGGTTGCCGTGCTGGATGGTGACGCTTCCGGTAGCGGTATCCATGCCCGCACCTTAGACGCCGGGGCGGCATGAAAACGCCGGGGCCTCGGCCCCGGCGCGAAAAAGGGGGTGGGTTAGACCTGGACCGGCCCGACCCCGGCCGCGGCGCCGCTGTCGTCCACGCGCAGCGCCATGAACTGCACGTTGCGCGAGATCGGCTGGTTGGCGTTCACGCCCAGGGAGCGGTTGCTGAGCGTGCAGCCGCGCAGCACGAAGAGCACCGAGCCGTCCGACTCGTCGTAGGCCTCGATGTCGAAGGTGGGCAGCTCGACGAGCTCGCCCTTCCCGAGGCTCAGGTCCTCGAGCGCGCGCTCCTTCCAGTAGAGGGCGCTGATGGTCCCCTGGGCCTGGTACTGGTTGTGGATGTGCTCGTGGGGGTACTCGGAGCCGATGGTGTAGACCCCCGAGGTGCCCCCGGCCTCCGAGACCTGCAGGCTGGTGCCCTCCGCCATGACCTTGCCGCCCATCACGATGCGGCAGCGGTTGGCGTGGCGGGTGTTCTGGTTGCTAATCTGCGACACGGTTCACTCCTCCTTTACGCGCTCGCCACGATCTTGACGGGGGTGAGGTTGGCGGTGGCCACGACGTAGGCGATCTCGCCCACGGGGTGCGCCTCGTAGCGGATGCCCACCAGGTCGAAGCCGTCCATGACCGCCTCGACGTTGCGGAAGGCGGGGGTCGGGGCCCCGGTCGCGGGATCCACGCCGGGGGTGAGCACGCCGTCCGGGTTGTTGGGGCCGCGCACTTCCTCCTGCAGCATGCCCACGACGGCGTTCAGGATCTGCTTCACGGTGAGGGCGTCCCCGACCTGACCCACGAAGCGCGCGAGGCGCTTGCGGATCTTCTTGTTGAGCCAGTCGGCGATGTCCATCCCCGCGATCTTGCGGTAGATGACGTTCGCGTCACGGGTGTACGAGGTGATCCCCTGGGTGATGACCCAGCGCTCGTTGGGCGCGTCGTAGTGCGCGGGCATGACCCCGGCCTCGAGCAGCTCCTCGAGCTCGGCGGTGCTCCACTTGGTGCCGCCGTAGACCGCGATGGCCTTGTTGGTGAGGGGCATCTCCGGCCGGTTGCCCGCCTTCATGCCCGCCGCCATGGCGGCGAAGTAGTAGGCGGCCAGGCGCTCGACCTTGCCGGTGGCGGTGCTGATCATCTCGGGCTCGAAGCCGGCCACGACCACGCGCGCGCCGCCGATGGTGCGGGCCATTTCCTTCAGGGCGTCCTTGAGCGCCGTCTTGCTCGACTGCAGATCGGGACCGACGAAGAGCTGGCGCTCGCGTCGCGCCTTGGTGTCGCTCATGTCGAGCACGTGCTGACGGGCGGCCGCCAGTACGGCCAGGTCGCCGGTGCCCAGCACGACGCCGTAGACCTCCACCGACTCGATCAGGCTGAGGGCGTTGAGCCAGTCCTGCACGGTGGGCGCCGGACCCTCCGACCCTCCGGAGAGGAACTGCCAGCTCGAGGTGGCGCTGGGGGCGGCCGCCTGCGCGGTCGCCTTGACGATGGCGCTGTCAGCGAGGGCGTACTCGTAGGCCTTGCCCTGCAGGCTGACCGTGCCGACGAGGGGCGTGCCGGCGAGGGTGACGGTCTGGGCGGGCAGGTCCTCGGTGCGCACGCCGACCAGCGGCCCCACGAGCCGCGCGCTCCACTCGCTGGTGTTGTTGATCGCGTCCACCAGCTTCTCGAGGGTGTCCAGCTGGTCCGAGTCGAAGGTGGCCGTGGCGTCGCCCGTGAGGGTGAGCGTCTTCACGCCGGCGTTGTCGGTCACGGCCGCGCTGGGGCTGGCGTTCGTGCCCTCGTAGGTGAGCTCGAGCACCGGCCCGAGCCCCTTGTAGGCCTCGGCCAGGCCGCGGTAGGTGTCCTCCACCTGCAGGTCGTAGGCGTCGCCGTTGGCGATGCGCAACGCCCGTACCGCGTTGCCCACGCGGCCGGCCACCTTGGCCTCGAGCACCACGTCGCCCAGGTCGAGGGTGGCGGGGGTGGCCTGGTTGACGCGCACGAAGTAGATGTCGGTCGCGCCGCCCACCTCGCCGCTGGGGCCCATGGCCACCTCGGCGAGCTTGGCCCCGACGCCGCCCACCAGCTTCTCGCGGATCTCGCTGAACCGGGTGATGCGCGTCACGCCGCCCACCTCGCCCCCCTGGGCCGGGGCCAGGATGGCGAGCGCGCGGCTGGGAACGCCGCGCTCGGGGGTCATGCCCTCCGCACGCACGCGCGCGTAGACTCCGGGCAGGACGATGTCCCTGCCGTTGAAAAAGATGCCGAACTTGCTCATTCTGCCTCCTTACGTTACGTCCGCTGCTTGAGAATGGACTTCACCAGGTTTTCCCACCCCTCCAGGGTGCGCTTTTCGCGTGCATGCAGCGCCTGGAGAACGCCCTTGATCATGGGCCCCTGCGGCTGGTGCTGCAGGAACACGTTCAGGCTGATCTTTTCGGGCTTCTTGGCGGGCTTCGGGTTGGTGTTCGCCGCCTTTGTGCGTCCCATACACCGCCACTCTAGCGACGTTTGCCGTAAGGAAACCGCCCGCTCGAGCGGGCGGTGGGCGGGCGCAGCGCCCGCGTCTGGTGGAGCCGGCGGGAGTCGAACCCGCGTCCGAAAAGGGTCACTCAAGCGCGTCTACGGACGTAGCCCGTGGTGCTGCTCCGGTCCACGGCCCGGGCCAGCCGTGGGCGGGTGAGCGAGGTAAGGCATGGAATCTTGAAACCGGTGGTGTGCGCCGTCAGGCAGCGCGGAGTTGCGGTTGGGTGTTGCCAGTTATGGGTGCCGGTTTTTACGAGGCCTCCGGCCCCTCGGCCCGCAACGCTCGAGCTCGCCTCCCCGTCGAATCCGTTTCGGCCCCAGGTTGTGCGGTACCCCGGGGGGCACCGTGTGTCTAGTGTACAAGACGGCCTAATCAGCATGCAAGCTGAGCGCCTTGTCTACCCAGTCAACGTTGACGAGCCGGCCCCCGCACGCGGGGCAAAGCAGGTGGTAGGGGTCGCCCGGGCGCGACTCGAGGGGGTGCACCTCATGCGTGGTCGGGTCTTCGGCCTCCGCGTAGGTCTCGTCCGCGGTGACGTAGTAGCCGGATGCGCAGCGGTCGCAAACGTGGTAGGCGTCGGTCAGCATGGTTCCTCACAGGGGGGTGATGAAGGTCTCGAGGTCGCCCACGGAGTAGCGCAGCTCCTCCCGGGCGACGACTTCGATCTCGCCGTCCAGGGTGATCTCCTCGCCGAAGACCATGAAGCCCTCCGGCGCCGGGGCCGCGTGGGTCATGCGCTGGATGGTCAGGCCGCGGTACCCGACCGACTCGAGCAGCGGCTGGTCGGTGAGCAAGGCGTCGTGCAAGGCGTTGGCGAGCTCGGTGCGCTCGGCCGGGCTCTCGCTCACCACGAGCATGTCGAGGCGGGCGCGGTAACGGTAGGCGTACTCGCGGTAGGCGGTGCCGTCGCCGTTGTCGGTCCACTCGCCGCGGTGCTGCCCGATCCCGTAGGACGTGGGGATGATGGCCTCCTTGATGAGAACGGCGGGCAGGGGGTCGTCCTTGGCCAGGCTTTCCTGCTCGAGCACGGGGATGTACCCCGCCGCCGGCTGCACGCGTCCCGAGTCCACGACGCGCTGCAGGTGGTACTCCAGCCGCGGACGCACCAGGTCGCGGGTGGCGAAGGAGGCCGCGGCCCGGGTCGGCTGGCTGGCGTCCACGGCGACCGTGACGGGGGGCAGGTAGCTACCCCCGCGGTCGGGGGTGGCGAAGAGGTGGTAGTAGACCGGCCCCTGCTCGAGCTCGGGGTGCAGGTCGAACGCCTGCAGGTACACCAGGTTCGGGTGCGCCCGCAGGCGCAGGGGGTCGTCGGCGGGGTAGAGGCGGCTCGAGGGGGAGACCACGACGCGCGCGTCGGCGGGGTTGGCGGGGTCCGGGGGGGTCGCCGTCCGGGTCGTCAGCACGAGGGGAGCGAGGCCCTGCTCGAGGCCCATGACGATCCGGGCCGCTCCGCCGGACGGGACGGGTTGGACGTAGAAGCGCGTCTCAGCCATGTGGCCACCCTACGGCGCGGCGCGGTAGGTTGAGGTTGCGAGGCGCTGAGCGTCGCGTAGTCCGGCCGGCGCTGCCGTGTACGTACCCTGGGGGCGGAAGGACACGGCCTCGCCGCACGCGAGAGCGCGCCTGGCCCGCGCGCAGCCTCCCGTCAGGCCGGACACTCAACCTCCCACAGGGCGGGCGGGGCTCCATGCCCCGCCCGCCGTCTCCTTAGCGCTCGCCGGCGCGGCGCTTCAGACGCTCGATGTCGCGCTCGAGGGCTTCCTCCATCAGGGCGGGGTAGATCTGCTCCACCCACTCGTACACGGCCCGGGCCACCCCGAGCTCGGGGGTCCCGGGGTGCATCCAGCCCTCGGGGCTGGCCTCGCTCAGGGTGCGGAAGGTCATGTACTCGCTGCGCAGGAAGCCGAACTCGGGGTTGCGCATGCGCACCATGCCCACCAGCCGCTTGCCCACCCCCTCGTTGGGGTCGAGCCCCAGCTCCGCCACGTCCGTCGGGGTTAGCCGATCGCCCCAGCGGTAGGTGTAGCGCTTCACCGCGACCTTCTCGTCCAGCACCGAGGGCTCCTCGTACTCGCCGGTGATCCAGGAGTCCTCACGGTCGCCCTGCAGCCACCAGGTGTACACCGCCTGCGGCATCTCGCGGCCCACGTAGGCCCCGACGGCGAGCGTGCCCGGCGTGCCCCACCGGAAGGGGATCACCAGGTAGCGGTGGCCCTTCTTGCTCAGGCGCACCTTGTGGGAGCTGTAGAGGAGCTTGTGCATGTCCCACGCCGGCGTGCCCCACTCGAGGCTGCCCGCCTTGGGGTCGTCCGAGTAGACGACGTAGCGCACGTAGCCGTCGCCGGTGTCCACCTCGATCTGAATGCTGTCGGCGTACTGGCCGGTGTGCCGGCGCATGCGGTGGCCGTTGGGCAGGGGCAGGTCTCCCGAGGCGTAGGCGATCCAGCGCCGTTGCGCGGCCTCGGCCAGCGCGCTAATAGCCCGCAGCGAGTTGGGGAAGACGGCCCCCACGTCGCCGACCGCCCGGGCCAGCATGGCCTCGAGCTTGCCCGGCAACCCGAGCTGGACCTGCACGTCGTAGGAGCCGCTGCGCCGCATGCCCGCACCCTAGCGCCCCGTAACGTAAGAGGCGGCGCTCAGCGCCGCCTCTGGATCTTGCGCGCCGCGCGCTGGCGACGCCGTCGCGCCTTGCGCCCGGTGAGGGCGGAAAGGGGCGGCTTCGTTCCGCCCCGCCGCTTCGGCGACGGGGACGCGCGCAGCTTGGCGGGCTTTCGGTCTCCGGCCAGGGCTAGCAGGTTGGCAAGCAGCTCACGCATGGGGTTCCTCCTTTCGTGCTTTCGTTGGGCTCGAGCCCGGCTCGAGCCCCCGCACCTCCATCCAGGCCTTCACGACTTCGGCCGCGACTTGCGGGACGATGGCGTTGCCGTAGGCGCGCAATCGTCCCACGCGGCCGGGTACCCCATCAACCAGCGGGAATGTGCCGGGTTCAACCGGCCGCCACGCGCCGTCCCGGCAGAGGAGCCAGTCCGCAGCGCCCCATCCGCCGTGATGCGCGCGGGACCCATCTCCGGGATGCTGCGAACCAGCTGATCCAGCCCCATCTCGTGCTTCCGGTCCCCGCCCCGGCTGCGGAAGCTGTCCACCTGCGGCGTCGGCCAGGACGCCAGCCGCGCCGCTCCCAGCAGTTTCAGCGTCCCGCCCCCGTGATTGGCGCTGTCGCGCGCGTCCCCGGCGATCGGCGTCGGCCACACCGTAAGGGCTTCGACCTGCTCGCTCAAGGGCCGGGTGTTCTTGCTGAGCGTCGCCTCCGAAGTCCGCCCGCTCCGCCAGTCCCGCGCCATCGGCGTCGCCCAGACGGTCCGCGACGATCCAGAGCCGCTGCCGGAGGTGCGGGGCACCGACGCTACAAGCTGGCAGTACCACCGCCCCCGCGGCGTAACCTTCCAGCTCCAACGCGTCGAGCAGATCGTCGAGCCAGTCGTGGAGGGTAACCGCTCCCGCAACCTGCTCGCTAAAGAGGACAGGAGGGCGGAGCTGGCGGATGTGCTCGAGCCAAACAGGGGAGAGGTGCCGCTCGTCGGCGACCCCGCGCCGCCGCCCGGCGTAGCTGAACGGCTGGCACGGCGGGCTGCCCGTGAGGACCGGCCAGTCGTCGCGCCATCCGGCGAGTCGCAGGGCGTAGGGCCATCCTCCAATGCCAGCAAAATAGTGCCATTGGGTGTATCCGCGCAGCTCATCAGGGTCCACCTCCCGTATGTCGCGCTCGTCCACGTCGCCGTCGGGGAGGAGCCCGGCGGCGATCAGGTTGCGCAACCATGCAGCCGCAAATGGGTCGAACTCGTTATAGTAGGCGGCCACTCAGCACCTCCTCGAGGTCGCGCAACGCCCCGTCCACGTCGGCCGCCGCGCCGCTCAGCGCGTGCAGGATCCCCAGCGGCGCCAGGACGGCCGCGGCAAGGACGAGGGCGATGAGGGCCAGCCGCGACCAGTCCCGCAGGGTGCGCGGCGCGCCGAAGGCGTCCACGACCAGGTACATGAGGGCGGCCCATACCGCCGCGCTGAGGGCGTCCACAAGAAGCAGGGTCATAGGGCGAGCAGCGGCATGGGAACGGCGTCCAGCCGCCCCCGGGCGAGGTCGGCGTACTCCGGGTTGGCCTCGATACCGATGAAAAAGCGGGCGTTGCGCAGGGCGGCCTCGCCGCTGGTGCCGCTGCCGGCGAACGGGTCGAGCACGACCCCGCCCACGGGGCA
>JALVDI010000387.1 GCA_027009115.1 Polyangiaceae bacterium
AAGCGGGCGCTCCGCCAGCGGGATCTGGACGCGCTCGGCGAGGCGATGGAGCAGAGCACCTATAGCTTCCACGCCTGCGCCATGAGCGCGCGACCGTCCGTGCTCTACTGGCAGCCGACCACGATCGCCGTGCTCCGCACCGTCGAGAAGCTCCGCGAGCGCGGTGTGTCGGCCTGGGCGACGATGGACGCCGGTCCCCACGTGAAGGTGCTCTGCCACGCCGCCGACGCCCCCAAGGTGCGCCGCGCGCTCGGGGCCACCGACGGGGTGCTCGGCACGATGGTCGCCAAGCCGGGACCAGGGATCGAGCTGCGATGAGCCGCGCTCCAATCGCGGGCGGCGCGAGCGCTCCAGGCAAGATGATGATCTCCGGCGAGTACGCGGTGCTCGCCGGCGCGCCGGCCATCGTCGCCGCTGTGCAGACCCGAGCGTACGCGCGCTTCGTCGCCGAGGCGCCGACGGGCCAGCTCGCCTCGGCGTCCCGTTTCCCTGAGGCCCACGCGGCCCGAGGGCGCGCCGAACAAGAGCTGGGCCCGGTGCCCGGGGAGCTGGCCATCGACGTCTCCGAGCTGCGCCGCGAGGGCCAGAAGCTCGGCGTGGGCTCGAGCTCGGCGGCGGCCGCCGCCGCCGCCGGTGCGGTGCTCGCGGTCCGCGGACACGACCTCTCCTCGGACGAGGTGCAGCGGCGCGCCCTGGGCTTCGCCCTCGACGGACACCGGACGGTCGCCCCCAAAGGCAGCGGCGCCGACGTCGCGGCGTGCACCCTCGGCGGCTTCGTTCGTTACCGGCGCACGCCAGGTCACTGGGAGGTCGAGGCCGACCGGCTCGCCTGGCCGAAGGAGCTCGTCTGGCGCGTCGCCTGGACGGGCCAGGCCGCCAGCACCCGCGCACTCATCGAGAAGGTGGACGCGCTCCGAGAGCGCGCGCCTCGCACCTACGACGAGGCGATGGGGCGCCTGGCCGACGAGAGCGAGCGCTTTGTCGAGGCCTTCGGCGACGCCGGCGCCCTCCTCGACGCGACCCGCCGCTACTGCGGCGCCATGGATGCCCTCGGCCAGGCCGCCGGCGCGCCCATCGTCGAGCAGCGGCTCCGCACGGTCGCGGCTCTCGCCCAGCGAGCGGGGGGCGCGGCCAAGCCTTCGGGCGCAGGGGGCGGCGACGTGGCCCTCGCGCTCTTCGGTAGCCGGGAGGACGCCGCGCGCTTCGACGAAGCCTGTCGGGAGGCGGGGATCGCGCTGCTCGATGTCGAGCTCGGCGGCCCTGGCGTCCGCCCGCTCTGAGCCATCTCAGTCGCGGCGGAGCACGCCGTCCTCGACGCGGAAATCGACGCGGTTGTGCTCCAGGAGGATGAACTCGGGGTGCGTGGTGGTGAGGAAGACCTGACCACCGAGGCTGCCAAGGAGCTCGAAGAGCCGCCGGTTGCGGCGACGATCGAGCTCGCTGGACACGTCGTCGAGCAGCAGGATGGGCACGCGGCCCACGCGGCTGGCGAGGACGTCGAGCTCCGCGACCTTCAAGGCCAGGACGATGGCGCGGTGCTGGCCCTGGGAAGCGTGGTGCTTGGCGGCGACCGAACGCACCCGGAGCGAGAGGTCGTCGGCGTGGGGGCCCTCGGCCGTGAAGCCGCGGGCCCGATCCTTGTCGTAGCTCTCGCGCAGCGCCGTGAGGATCGCCTCCGGCTCGGGAGGCACCCGCGGCCGATAGCGCACCTCCAGTGGGAGCTCGACCCCCGCGACGTCACGAAAGGCCCGCTCGGTGCGCGGCGCGATGTCGGCGACGAGCTGTGCCCGGGCCTGCCCGACGACCGCCCCAGCCTGCGAGAGCATCGTGTCGTAAGCGCGCACGCTGCGGCGGTCGACCTGCTCTCGTTTGAGCAGGCGGTTGCGTGAGCGAAGAGCTTTGTTGTAGCTCGACAGGGTCGACCCGTAGGTCGGGTCCATCTGTTCGAGGATGCGGTCGAGGAAGCTGCGGCGGGGCTCCGGTGAGCCGGTCGCCAGGGTCAGATCGCCGGGGTGGAAGAGCACGACCTGGATCGCCTGGTGCCAGCTCGCGATCGACCGCGGGCGCTTGCCGTCGAGGCGTAGCTTGCGCGCGCTGTGCCGATCGAGGCGCACGTCGAGCACCCGCGGCGCGGCCTCCCCAGCGACCTTCGCCCGAACGACCGCGTGATCGTCGTCGAGGCCGACGAGGCTCTCCGTCTTGGCCCCGCGGAAGCTCCGAAGCGCTCCGAGGTAGTAGAGGGCTTCGAGGAGGTTCGATTTGCCCGCGCCGTTGTCGCCGTAAATGACGTTGAACGCCGGACCCGGGTCCAGACGACTGACACCTAGGTTGCGGAACCCGCGTGTGATCAGGCGCTCGACGCGGAGGGGAGCGAGGGTCACGGCGAGAAGCTACAACGCGACGCAGCAGCGCGGTACGCGGCCGGCCCTTGCTCAGCGGCTCGTCACGAATCGGACGGCGTCCGCCATCGCGTCGCGAAGGCGATCGACGAGGATCTCGCGCGGAAGCTCGCGACCGACCGGGAGCGCCAGGACGCAGATCGCGTCCGCCTTCAGACCGGGGTCGGGGCTCGGGAGCCCGTGAATCGCGCGGGCCAGCTCCTGCGCCCGCGGCAGGTCGGTGCCCGACGCGAGGGCCAGCAGGCGTAGGCGCTGACCGATGGTCTGCCTGGC